>CAZXHQ010000014.1:0-17589 GCA_964640145.1 uncultured Rhodothermales bacterium
GCAGCCGCAATAGTCAGACTCGCCTTAGGGTCGCTCGTGAACAGCTACCAGTGGACTCGTGACGATCGCTCGAGAACAGCTCGCTGCTCAGCGTACAACTTGTATCCGTCCGGCGCACAGCCGTCCTGACGCAGTCGTGCGGGCGGCCGTTTGTGGCTGGCGCTTTTCCGGAACGGTAACGCCTTTCCGGACGACCATTTGTGGCTGGCGCTTTTCCGGAACGGAAACGCGTTTCCGGACGAGCGGAAACGATGCACGTTACATTTCAGCCCGGAGATTCGGCGCAATCATACCCGCGCGAGGCTCCCCCAAAGAGGCTCCCCGTGGAGCTCCCCATACGCGCGCGAGGCTCCCCACATCGTCCGCCGCCCGCAGCCTGCCGGAGCGCGCTCGCCCGCGCACGCACTCCGAGGGCGTAGATTTGACGATGGGACGCGGCGCTGCAGCTGGCGCTCGACCGGGGCGGGACGGATGTGATCTCGCGCACTCCACCCGAAAACATCACCGTCTCGATGTTCGGCGGCAATCGGCGCGGGCTGGAAGGGCCCACGTACGGGGTTCGTTCCGGGCGAACACACACCTCCCGCCGACCACCTCAGCCGCCTCATCGACTCGCCGCCAGGGTCTGATCGTCGCGGGCCTCGGCGAGGTCGTGCGTGACCATCTCCTCGATCATCTGCTCGACCGTGTACGTCGGCTCCCATCCGAGCCGCTCGCGCGCCCTGGATGCATCCCCCTGTAGAAAGTCGACCTCGGTCGGACGGAAATACCGCGGGTCGATCTCGACGATCAGATCCCCCGACTTCCCGTCGTATCCCTTCTCTTGCTTACCGGAACCCTCCCATTGCAGATCTACGTCCACGCACCGGAAGGCCATCTCCGCAACCTCACGCACCGTGTGGATCTTACCGGTGGCGATCACGAAATCCTCAGGCTCGTCCTGCTGCAGGATGCTCCACATGGCCTCCACGTAATCCTTCGCGTGGCCCCAATCCCGCCGGGCGGACAAATTCCCCAGGTACAGCCGCTCCTCAAGTCCCAGCTTGATCCGCGCCGCCGCCCGCGTGATCTTCCGCGTCACGAACGTCTCGCCCCGCCGCGGGCTCTCGTGGTTGAAAAGGATGCCGTTGCAGGCATACATGCCGTAGGCCTCACGGTAGTTGACCGTGATCCAGTAGGCATACAGTTTGGCGACCCCGTACGGCGAGCGGGGATAAAACGGCGTCGACTCGGACTGAGGCACCTCCGCCGCCTTGCCGAATAATTCCGACGTCGAGGCCTGGTAGAACCGCACGCGGTCGGTCATCCCCAGAATCCGGATCGCTTCGAGCAGGCGCAGCGTGCCCAGCCCGTCGGCGTTGGCCGTGTACTCGGGCGTCTCGAAGCTCACCTGCACGTGGCTCTGCGCGGCGAGGTTGTAGATCTCATCGGGCTGCACCTCCTGCATGATGCGGATCAGGTTCGTCGAGTCGGTAAGGTCGCCGTAATACAGAAAAAGCTCCACGCCCTGCTCGTGGGGGTCCTGGTAGAGGTGATCGATCCGCTGCGTGTTGAACTGGCTGGCCCGCCGCTTGATGCCGTGAACCTCATAGTCCTTCTCCAGCAAGAGCTCGGCCAGATACGCGCCGTCCTGCCCGGTGATTCCCGTGACGAGTGCTCTCTTCTTGCTCATTAAAGGTGGCTAGATTTTCGGATGGATGGTCAATGCCGCCGGCTTGAACAACCTATTCAACGTTCTGAATCTGCGACGCCGGTACGCGCGGTCGCCCGATGCTAAAGTAGTCGAAACCGAGCTCGGCCATTCGGTAGGGATCGTACACGTTCCGCCCGTCGAAGATGACCGGCCGGTCGAGCAGCGACTTCATCTTCTCGAAATCCGGCCGCCGGAACTCGTACCACTCCGTGCAGATGACCAGGGCGTCGGCGCCCTCGAGCGCCTCGTACATATCCTCCGCATAGTGCACTGCATCGCCCAGCACCTCGCGGGTCGTCTCGACCGCTTCGGGGTCGAAGGCCCGGACCTCGGCTCCGTCACCGAGTAGTTCCCGAATGATGATGTGCGACGGCGCTTCACGGACGTCGTCGGTGTTCGGCTTGAAGGCCAGCCCCCACACCGCGATGGTGCGGCCTTCCAGCGCCCGCTCCGCCGCTTCCGACGCGTTCTCCGCCGGCGCCGCTTCCGACGCTTTCTCCTCCGGCGGCGCTTCCGCCCCATTCTCCGCCGACGCGGATTCCACCGCTTGCCCTGACGTGGCGGCCGCATCCCTCGCCACCGCACCGTCCACCTCCGCCGCCCCCTCAGCCGCGGTATGGCCGGCCTCCACCGCCTCACGCTCTGCCGCTCGGAAATGGTCGCGCACGCGGCCGGCGAGCATCCTCCGCTGAACCTCGTTCACGCTGAGGACCGAACGGACGATCTGGAAGTCGTAGTCGTACTCGGCGGCCGTGCGTGCCAGCGCCTGGACATCCTTCGGAAAACAGCTGCCGCCAAAGCCGATGCCGGCATACAGGAAATGCTTCCCGATGCGGCTGTCCGAGCCGATGCCCGACCGGACGTTATCGACGTTCGCGCCGACCCGCTCGCAGACGTTGGCGATCTCGTTCATGAACGTGATTTTCGTCGCCAGGAAGGCGTTGGCGGCGTACTTCGTCATCTCCGCCGACCGTTCGTCCATCACCAGGATCGGATTGCCCTGGCGGACGAACGGCTCGTAGAGCAGCGTCATCGTCTCGGCGGCGCGTTCCGACGAGGTGCCGATGACGACGCGCTCGGGCTTCATGAAGTCATCCACCGCCACGCCCTCGCGCAGGAATTCGGGATTGGACACCACGTCGAAGTCCTCGCCGGCCGTGAGTCCGTATGCCTCCAGCGTCCGGCGCGTGCGGTCCGCCGTCCCCACGGGCACCGTGCTCTTATTCACGACGATCTTGTAGGCGGGATTGCTCCGGAGGATGTCGCCGATGTGTCCGGCCACCCCCAAGACGTAGGACAGATCCGCGGACCCGTCGCCGCTCGGCGGCGTGGGCAGCGCGAGGAAGATGACGTCGCTCTCGAGGACGCCCCCCTCGAGCTCGGTGGTGAACGAAAGACGCTTCTCACGCCGATTGCGTTCGAAGAAGACCTCCAGGCCCGGCTCGAAGATGGTAACCTCGCCGCTGCGGAGCGTCTGTACCTTCCGCTCGTCGATATCCACGCATATGACCTCGTTGCCCATCTCGGCGAAGCACGTTCCCGTAACCAGGCCGACGTATCCGGTTCCGATGACTGCTAATTTCACAATGACTGCTGGTTATTTCGTTTGCTTCTCGCATTGCGGGCGCTCTTCCATCACCCTTTCGGCGCCCTCGTGCTTCGACCGGGCACGGATTCGTCTACTTGGTTCATGCCGATGAGTTGCCACGGCGCGATTCGCAGCGCCCGGGCCGTGTACTTAGACATCAATTCGTACTTGCGTTGGCATAGGACCGCCGCTGCATCGCGCTCCGCGTCGTTCCGGCGCCTCGCCATAGCGCGGCTATGCACTGCCGTCATTCGCCCTTCGGGCTCGTGTCGGCGCGCCTAGCGGAGCACGCGCATCGACCCTCATAGTACGCAACCGTATGTACGACATGATGTACTCTTAGCCGGTGCGGATCTCCTTCGCCCACGCTCGATTTTCCAGATACCAGTCCACCGACTGCCGTACGCCCTGCTCGAAGGGAACCTCCGGCCGCCAGCCGAGCAGCGCGGACGCCTTCGACACGTTCGCCCACGTAGCGGTGACGTCCGCCGGGTGGCGCTCCTGGAACTCGAGCTTCGCCTTCATTTCGAGCGCATCTTCGACAAGATGGATCGCATCCATCAGCACGACCGGCGTGTCGGATCCAAGGTTGACGATCTCGTAGCCTACCTTCTCCAGACCGGCGATCGTACCGCGCGCGATGTCGTCCACGTAGGTGAAGTCGCGGGACTGCTGTCCATCCCCAAACACGGTCACGGGCCTGCCCTCGGCGATCCACTGGGTGAAGCGGAACAGGCTCATGTCGGGGCGCCCGGCCGGACCGTAAACCGTGAAGTAGCGGAAGACCGTCACGTCGACGTCGTAGAGATAGTGGTACGTGTACGCCATCGCCTCGGCGCCTTTCTTCGTCGACGCATAAGGCGAAAGCGGCCGGTCCGTGGTCTGATTCTCCCGGTAGGGCATCTCGTTTTCCTGGCCGTAGAGACTGGACGTGGAGGCGAGGATGAACTTCTCGACGCCGTGATCCCGGCAGAGCTCGAGCAGGTGCACCGTCCCGGTCATGTTGGTGTCGACGTACACGAACGGGTTCTCGACCGACTGCCGCACGCCGGCCCGCGCGGCGAGGTTGAAGACGGCATCGATGGCCGCTCCGGTGAAGATCCTCGTGCTCAGCGCCTCCCGGTCGCAGATGTCGATCTTGTGGAAGGTGAATCCGTCGCGCTCCGTCAGCCGATCGAGGCGCCATTTCTTCAGTCGGACGTCGTAGGCGTCGTTCATGCTGTCCACGCCGACGACCGTGTGGCCGCCGTCGAGGAGGAGCTCGGAGACTTTAGACGCGATGAATCCGGCGGCGCCGGTTACGAGGTAATGGGACATGGAGCGTCCATCTACGGATCAGCGGAAGCACCGGCCGGTCTCGCGGCCGAACGGTGGGCAATATCGAAGGTTCGCGTCTCGCCGTCAACCGGCCACACGGATTCCGCCCGAACGCGCGGCGGCAGCGGGGGCCTCCAACTTCTCTACAAGGGCCGGAACGAGTGGTGTCTCCGCCGGGTGACACGTCCGCGAGCCGTGCGCGCCGCCGTGGCACGCCCGTCGGCCGCACCTGCCCGAACGCTCACGCTCTCGGCCCCACCAGTGCCTTCTTCGGCAGGGTCGCGCGCGTGTCCACCACGAGCGAAGCGCGCCGGTGGACGTCCGGCCAGTCGTAGCTCGAGTGGTCCGTCGCGACGACGACGCAGTCGGCCTCCGCCAGGGCCGCGTTCAGATCCGGCGCGCCGGTCATCTCGAAGCCGTCGTGCTGGAAGGCCGGCACGTGCGGATCGTGGTAGGAGACGTCGGCACCCTTCTCCATCAGGTGCACGATGATGTCGAGCGCCGGCGACTCGCGCATGTCGCTGACGTCTTTCTTATACGCGACGCCCAAGACGAGCACCTTGCTGCCACGCACGGCCTTTTCGCGGTCGTTCAGGGCGTCCTGCACCTTCTGGACCCAGTAGGCCGGCATGGACGTGTTGATCTCGCTGGCCAGCTCGATGAAGCGCGCGTTGTAGTTGAGCGTTTTGAGCTTCCAGGACAGGTAGAGGGGGTCGATGGGGATGCAGTGCCCGCCGAGGCCCGGACCCGGTGTGAACTTCATGAAGCCGAACGGCTTCGTGGCGGCCGCGTCGATGACCTCCCAGGCGTCGAGCCCCAGCGTGTCGCATATGAGCAAGACCTCGTTCACGAGGCCGATATTGACGGCCCGGAAGGTGTTCTCGAGCAGCTTCACCATCTCGGCGGCCTCCGTGGAGGCGACCGGCACGACCGTCTCGATGGCACCCCCGTAGAGGGCCGTTCCCACTTCGAGACAGTGCTGGGTTACGCCGCCCATCACCTTCGGCGTGTTGACGGTCGTGTAGTCCGTCCGGCCCGGATCCACGCGCTCGGGCGAGAAGCAGAGGAAGAAATCCTCACCTACGGCCATCTGGGAGCCGTTGTCCTGCAGAGTCGGAAGGATGATCTCTGTCGTGGTCCCGGGATACGTCGTGCTCTCGAGTACGATCAGCATGCCGGGATGGAGGAACTCGGCGATCTCCTGCGCGGCGGCCAGAATGAAGGAGATGTCCGGATCGCGCGTCTTGCGCAGCGGCGTCGGGACGCAGATGCTCGCCGTGTCGCAGTCCAGCAGGAGGGAAAAGTCCGTCGTCGCGGACAAGCGGCCCTGCTCGACGAGCTCGGCCACGCGGCCACCCGGGACGTCCTCTATATAGGAGACGCCGTCGTTGATCGCATGCGTCTTCCGCTCGTCGACGTCGATGCCGACGACCGTGTAGCCGGCCTCGGCCATCGTAATGGCCAGCGGCAGGCCGACGTAGCCGAGTCCAATGACGGCCACGCGGGCCTCGCGCGCGGCGATGCGCTCCAGGAGCCGGCGTTTACGAGATGTGGATGACATGTCGAAGTAGATCTTGAGATGGTTCGAAGACAGGCAATACTACATCCGACCGGCCCGGATCGCAGGAAGCGACCGCATTTGAATACGGGTACGATACGCCCGACCGGCGCGGATCGCAGGAGTACCTCTACGCCCCCACCACGCTCGGATGCGTCTGCCCGGTCGGTGCGGCGACGCGGGCCTGGCGGATGCCGTAGACGAGCTCGATGGAGGGCCGGGCGTCGTCGATTCCGAACCCGCGCCCGGCCAGGGTCTCCTCGTAAACCCGTGTGTGGAGGTCCGTGAAGCCGCCGCTGAACTCGATTTCCTCGCCGTCGACCGTGATGGACCGGTACGTCCGCCGGCCCTCCTGCAGGTCCGCCGGAAGATCCTCCGCATCGATCGAAAGGAACCACTGCACGTCCGCATTGGCCAGCTCGAGAAAACCGCCTACCCGCTCCGGCTCCCTCACGTGCACGCGGCTGTTTTGCACCGGCCCGAAGAGCCACATCAGCAGGTCGAAGAAGTGGATGCCGATGTTCGTCACCACGCCGCCGGACTTCTCCTCATCCCCCTTCCACGAATACCTGTACCAGGTCCCGCGCGAGGTGACGTACGTGAGGCGGATGCTGTGGCGACGGCCGCTCTGAGCCCGGATTTTTTCGCGGAGCTCGAGCAGCTTCGGATGCACGCGGAGCTGCAGGACCGTATTGATGCTGCCGACGTGCTCGTCTTCCAGTTCCTGCAGGTAATCCAGGTTCGACGGCTTGAGCACGAGCGGCTTCTCGCAGATCGCGGTCGCGTCCAGGCGAAGTGCGAGGCGGATGTGCGCATCGTGCAGGTGATTCGGCGAGCAGATCGAGAGGTAGTGAAGCTGCTGAGCGGCGTCCTTCCGCCGCTGTTTCTCCAGATGTCTGTCGAAGCGCTCGATCTCGGTGAAGAAGGCGGCATGCGGAAAGTATTGATCCAGGATCCCCACCGAATCGTGGGGATCGGCGGCCGCCAGCAAGTTGTTGCCGGTATCCTTGATGGCCTTCAGATGACGCGGCGCGATGTAGCCGGCCACGCCCGTGATGGCGAAGTTGCGCATAATAGTGGTCTGGTGGATGTCGTCGCTACTGACAGGACGTCCAACCTCTCGGAACGCCCAGCCGCACAAAGGACGCGGGCCGAAAAAGATCCCGCACCACACAATGCAACAATCCCGCAACAGGCATCGAACGGCATCCGTTCGGCGAGCAGGAAAGAAGGACCGCACCCTGGACGCCCGTAAAACGGGCGCCCTCGCCACGAGCCGACGGCCGGATCTAAATGGCTCGTCGGTTGGTCATGCGCGTCGTCTACGGTGTATTATTTGTCCGGAATCAACCCAACCCGACATTTGTTATTCTACTTCCTTAATACGATATTGATCTTCCGCAAATTTGCCTCCGGCATTCCCCGCTTCGTCCTGCCGTAACGAAACGACGCAATCTCTCCCACGAGGCGTCGGAGGTTGAGTAAAACGTAATCCCCTGTGGACGGTCCTGGCTACCACCCTCTACGGCCGGCTTCCATGTACGTATGCCACCGCTCATCACCCGTTGGCGAAACAGCTTATGCAGACTGCCCCTGCCGATACTCAGTCCACCTACGTTTCGGCCGATTGTTCGCCCGCAACGTATCCTTCTCTAGATTCCGCCGCGGACGGTGAAGTACTTCGTTCGACCGTTCTCAATCAACTGGATCGGTCAAAACACGCCGAGCTCCGTGACCTTCTCCGCTTGATAGGCACGGGCGTCGGTGCCGAACGGGCCTACGTTCTCATTCCGCAAACCTCATCGGCGGGTATATCCGTTCACCGGCCGATTTTCAGATGGCGGCGCATCTCGTGGACGGCGGATTCCTCGATCATGAAGGCCGACGTAACGCTCCCGATAGCCTTTCGGCATTTCATATCCGCGAGCGGCAACGTCACAGAGCCGGAACGCCGAGACGTGATGTTCAGCGATGAGGACCGGGAGGTTCTGGTCGCGCTTCCCGGAGCCGGGCGAGAACTCCTGGGATATCTCGGCTTTGCATATCCTGAAGATCGGCGCCCAAGTAGTCGGCGCATACAGCTTCTTCAAGATATCGTTTGCAGCCAGCTCCAGAGCATTGGTATCGCTGGAATCTCGAGCCGCGGCAGCGATACGGTTCAAGAAGCGCTCGCCCAGAAGAGTCACCCGGCACTTATTCTCACGGGCGGCCGTGTCACCTGTGTAAATGACGCCGCGGTACGGTTGCTCGGCGGCCACAATCGCGAGAACGTCCACGATCGGCCGCTTGACGATTTCTTCGCGGCCAGTGAGACTCAGATCATCAACGACCACCTCGTCGGCCTCTCCCCGTCGGGGGATGAGGCGTCCATCGTTTGTGCCGTGGTGGGATTGGACGGAACCGAGCGCCGTGTCAAGGCTACGTGCCGGCGCATGCTGTTTCGCGGGCTGCGTTCGGTCGAGATGGTGCTCGAACCCATCGCCGGCCGCCGAAACGTGCCGGACCCGCTGATCGATTCGATCTCTGAAGCCGTCTGGCACGTACGGCTGCTCCATCCTGTGCCGACGTCCGCACCGTTCGCTGCACAGGTTCAGGCCATTCGCAGGAGCGGTTCGCTGGCCGAGTCAAACAGAACGTTGGCCGAGTATTATGAAACGGGGTCGGTCGAGAATCTTCTTGGCCTTGACGTACACCGGCTGCTCCCGACCGGAGCGCGCCGACTTGTGGAGGAATTTGTCGCATCCCAATACAACCTTCGTGGATTCGAGTACCGCGTTCGGGATCGAAACGATCGGGTGCGGTTGTTCACAATCAACGCGATGGGAACGATGGAAGACGGCCACCTCACCGACATCTGGGGAAGCTGTAAAGAGGTTTCGGATCGGTTGGAGCTTGAGAAAAAGAGTATAAGCCTTCAGGAGGAGCAGAAGCAGCGGATTGGAAGGGACCTGCACGACAGCGTGGCGCCACTGCTGACGGGTATGCGTCTCTTGAGTGGCGACATGATTGAAAACGGACACCTCAGCAACGCAACCTTCCAGACAAAAATAGAGAAGCTGGCAGGCTTCGTTGAAGAAGCGTCCGAACGACTCTGCGAGATCTACCGGGGACTCGTGCCTCGAATACTCGAGGAGAGGTCGCTGGCCGAAGCGCTCGAAGATCTGGCCGAGAACATGACCGATATGTCGGGAGTGACGGTTTTTGTTTCGCGCGACGCCTCCGTGGACGTGGAGCGGCAGGACGAGAAAGTCCAGCTGTATAGGATTGTACAGGAGGCCGTCAACAACGCCCTAAAACATGCCGCATCTGAGACCATCGAGATTTCATTACGTCGTCGTCACAACCACGTTCTTCTGGAAATCAAGGATGATGGTACGGGCTTCGAAGTAGATCAGACGAAGATCCACTCGCTTGGCCTCGAAAATATGAGGCTCCGCGCCGCCACAATCGGGGCGGAATTTTCTGTACATTCACTGCCTGGAGAAGGAACGACCGTATCCGTATCCCTGACAAAAGCCTAATGGGAGGAGGCAGCTGCCGCGTCGCCTGTCGATTCACGACGGATAGTCAGGTCTCCCAACGCCGACCCTCTTCTCCTCACGGAATGTCTCTGCCGCGAATCGTTCGGCCGCACCCCACGGGATATTTCGTCTTCGACGAAAGTGAGACGGAACTATCATGGCTCAAGTTCTGATCTGCGACAGCCACGCTGCGGTTCGAGCAGCATTGAGTGACCGAATCGCAGCCGCCTGCGGTCTTGAAGTCGTCACGGCCGTTGATGCCGCGGCGGATCTCTTTCAGGCTCTGGAGGAGCACCCGGTCGACGTACTCATCCTTGAGATCATGCAGCCGGATACGGCCGGGTTGGAGCTGGTCCGCGCACTTTCGAGGCGATATCCCGACCTCCGGATCGTCATATATACGATCTACGACGAGGTTCTTTATGCCGAACGGTCTATCCGAGCCGGCGCGTCCGCGTACGTGATGAAGAAGCAGAGTACTCGTGACGTCATTCGGGCCGTTCGAGCCGTCCTGGAACAAGCCCTCTACGTGAGTGATCGCATCGGCGTCCAGATCCGGAGGGATTTAGACGTCACGGATGTTACGAACGTGCTCCATCCAACCAATGTCCTGTCAGACCAGGAGATGTCCGTCTTTCAGCTTATGGGCCACGGTCGCTCCATCGACGCCATAGCTGCCGAGCTCGGCGCGTCCAAGAAAAACATCGAAGAGCTTCGGTCGGAGATGGTGAAAAAGCTGAACCTGCAGTCCTTCGAATCGCTGGTGCAGTACGCGGGACGCATCGTTCACCAGTAGAAGCCGGCGAAAGGCGGCTTCGAGCCGCTCGAGCCCGTTGGATGACACGCGCGCTGCCGATCCGGATTCTACCGAATCTCAAGCAGCCCCTCGCGCGAGAGCTTTTCAAAAAACTCCTTCAGCTCTGCAAGACACGGGTCGGCCTCCAATTTGTATTCGGATAACAGCTGGTCGCGCACGTTCGATACCTCGGTCGGGCGCTGAATTAAATCCCAGATGCGTGATCCAACGCTGTTCAACATATGGTACAGATTACGATTTAAGTCCAGTATGACCTTTTCGTCATTCAAGTCTGACGCCCGGACGTGTCCAGCAGCTACGACGATCGTTCGCTCTGTAATCATGGGAGCTTTTAGTCCGTTGTTGCGGGCCTGAGAATCTGATGGTATTCGTGCTTTATAAATGCCGCCAATCCCGGAAGTGCGCCGAGAGAGGTGGGATATGAGAGGCGAGAGAACGATACGGTGGATGCAACTTTTGAACATGCATCCAGATGGGCCGACGTGACGGCGGCGTTACCGACGAACCGAGGAGCATACGAATGGCGGATGAGCTGCACGAAGGCTTCCCGCGCCGTCAACGGTCGGACGTCGCGTGGATCGCCCCGATCGAGGGCGTAGATATGGCTGAGGCGCGCGGCACCCGCACCGTACGCATCCAGATTCCATATGCGCTTTTCGAGACGTGAATGAAGCCGGTCGAGCGCATCCGGACGTACGTGAACGGCCGATGCTGCATCGGGCCACAATTTCACCTGCGGGGGTCCGGGGAGCACCTGCGGGGCGCCTGACATGTTAAGAGCTACGATATCGTCGGCCACGAGCCTGCAGCCCAGAGTGTGCATCGCTGCGGCTGTCGTAGATTTCCCTGCGCCCTTCTGTCCGACGAACGCAACGGCCCGTCCGTCCTCCATCTCCACGGCACTGGCATGTAGCACGAGGAGACCACGCTGGTGAAGCAGCATCCCGAATGACGGACCAAGCAGACACTGTTGCAGCCAGCTTTCTTCCACCGTTCCGGCCCGCTCGTACAAGATCTCGCAGCCGCGGCGTATGCGAACCGTCGCGAAGCCCTGCCAGGCGTATAGGGCGCCGCGGCCATCTAAGCTAAAGTGCTGCCCGCCGCGAAACGCATCAGCGGGCAGCCTCTCCAGCTCAGCCTTCCGGATATGCACGTCGGGCTCGCCCCGGCCGGCCGCAAGCCCCGACAAGCGCACATCCGAGCGCACATTCAAATTATAGACCCGGTGATCGGACATCTAGTATCCAGCATGGCGCGCGGACAAGGTACCGGTGCTTACGAGAGCGGCGGCACCGTACCATCTTCCTCAAAGCCGCCGGAGCCTCCGACCAGCGCGTCAATAGATCCGCCGGACGGGCCGTGGGTACGCTCTACGATTGAGCCCGCCGTCTCGAGATCAGGCGACTGCCATTCTAATCTTTCGGCCGTCTTCTGTCGATCGACATGATCGTCGTGTCGAGAATCCTTCATGGATGGTCCCCTCGGTTGTATGGTTGGAACGATTTCAGCTGCGAAGCAAAGTACATTAAGCAGCTGGTGGTTGAACATCTTCTACGGCGTCGTCATGAGACCGTGCTTGTACGGGGTGCTCCCTGTTTTCTCGTCGCTGGTCCAGCCATCGTGCAAAGACGACGGCCATCCACAGAGCCGACAAATCGTGGGGGCCGGACGCAGCACTCCTTTCTCCACGCTGCGTCCGCATTTTTCGAAACGTTTGCTGCAGCGACTTGACGTCGACGTAGTCGCTCGCCCCGTCCAGGCCCTCTTCGACGACTGTGTTGAGCCGCTCATACCCGATCGATAGAAGACTGTGGCGGAAGACCGGATGCAGATTGGTCTTTCCGAACCGCATTCGTACCCTTTCCGGCAGGTAGTCGGCAAGCGCGCGGCGCACGATCATTCGCGTCCATCCGTCGTGGTACTTTTGCTCCGTCGGAATCGTAAAGCAGAACTCCACGAGCCGGCGGTCGGCGAACGGCAGGCGGGTCTCCAGACCGAACGCCGCAGCCGCCTTGTCGGCGATCTCGAGTGCCGCCGGGATGGTCGCAGAGGTCAGCTCCGCATAGTGCTCGTCGCGCTCCGTTCGTGCTGTTTTGTTCACGCCGTTCGCGCAAGCGTGGGTGATCCACTCGGACTGCAGCAATAAATCCCTATTGACGAAGGCGGCATCGGTTCGAACGGGAATCTTCGAATTTCGGAGCCCCCTCCACGCATGCCGCGCGGGTTCGACGAGAAGCGGAGACAGGGCGAATCTGCGCAGCGTCTCGAACCCCGCGCTCCATGGATTCGGATACGTCCCGGAGATGCGGCGAATCTGGCGGGCCAGCGAGAGCCATCGTCCCGCCGCGGCCAGCTCCGTCAGGTATCGGCTGCCGTGGGACACCACGTTATCTCCCAAAAATCCATCCAGCAGCACGCGGATGCCCGCATCGCCGGCCGCCCGGTACAGGCGCCAGTGGAGGAATAGATTCGGCGTAAGGAACGGTTCGTCTACGTGCCAGAGCATGCAGTCGAGCTCATCGAACGGATCCAGCGCATCGCCGGCGATATAATGAGGCGTGATGCCGCCGCCCTGCACGACAGCCTGGATGAACGGCCGTTCGTCACACGCTCGTATCTCGTCGAACACCAGCGAGAAGGTATCCACAGGGTCGTCGCGGCCGGCAACCCTTAGCGCCCGGGTGACACACGTAATGGACGAGGAGTCTAAGCCGCCGCTCAGCAAGCAGCCCACAGGAAATGCGCTGCGAAGCCTGCACCGCACCGCCTCGACGAAACGTTCACGATAGGCCGCCGCGTTTTCAGCGGGCCTCGCCTGACGAGGTTCGCTCTCGTAATCGAGCGACCAGTATTCCTGCATTCGGACGCCTTCCGGTGAGACGGTAACGCTGTGGGCCGGGGGCAGCCGCAGAATGTCCCGATAAAAGCTCGATTCTTTGTCCCGAACCGTCTGCAGCAGGAAATCGGCGATGCGAGGCTCATTGAGGCGACGGGAGACCTGCGGCAGCGCCAGGAGGGCTTTGACCTCAGAGCCCAATGCGAAGGTCGAGGGCGTTCGCCAGTAATAGAAGGGCCGGATGCCGAAATGGTCGCGTGCACAGAAAAGCTGCCGCCTGCGCTCATCCCAAATGGCAAAGGCGAAGGCACCGGTTACGTATGTCGGACACTCTGTGCCCCACCGCTCATAGGCTCCCAGGATCAGGCTGCCGTCAGTCAAATCTGAGCCGGTACGGTCTCTCCATCCCAGACGGTCGCGTAGCTCGTCACGGTTGTCGATCCGGGCATCGGCGGTCAAAACGAGATGGCCGGTCCGGTTTAGCAGCGGTTGTCGTTCGACGATCGATTCCGTCGTCGTCGTGAGCGTGCACTGTCCGAGACCGACAGGTCCATCCGACCAGACGGCTGCACGATCAGGGCCGCGATGTTGAATCGACCTGAGCATGTGTCGCAGCGGGCGCTGCTGCGCCGCCGCTCCATCCAGGTTCCATATGCCGGCAATTCCGCTCATCCGGATGATTAATAGCTAGCCTGGTCCACTGCAGAAATGTACGGATCTCAGTCATCGAAGGTAAGAGATGAGGGAGCCATCCGTCCGTCACTGTGGCGCATTCATCTGTAGGATATTCACGCATCCCGTGAGGCGTCATGCCCGAGCGTACCGGGGCGGCCACCGACACTGCATGCATGTCCTGCATGCCCACCAGACCACCCGCCGCGCCGCGGCCTACGGCGCCTCATGAAGCCGCGGTTCCTGCGGCATGCCTGGAGAGCCACGAGTAGGAATGCCACACGAAGTAGCTGAACCATCCAGCAATGCCAAACAACTTGCATCCATCTTCCAGAAGTACCTGGAGCTCGGGTGAATCGATATGCAGCAGCGGGACGATTGCGTAATCTTGTCCGATGTCAAAGAGCAGAGATGCTGATAGGAATGCCAGCCCCAGTAATAGAAGGGCATAGTCGCTCAGATATATAATCTTTCTACTAAAATAAAAAAACACAATAATCAATACGCCATAAATAGATATTATTACCATGCTTGGTATATTGAAATACCTAGGACCAACTGTTTCATGCACAAGAAAGGCATCATCAATCATCAGTATAATCGTAATACATCCAGCCCCCAGCAAAAATAGGGCATAATGTCTATATGAGTGTACTTTACACAAAATACTATATGCAAATAAACACAGCGATGCTGTAGAACACCATAATAAAATACCTATATTGGAAAATGCTCCTGTATAGAAGGGAGAACCTGATATAGCCGTCGTATCGCGGAGAAAATTAGAAATATCGATCTGCTTTATTGATGACGTTATGATCGTAGCAATAAGCAGGATCAGCAAGGGAATATAAACAAATACTGCGGCCAACAGAAGAGGTCTTAGCTGACCGTGCAACAGTCGTACGAACATAACATACACCTACCTTTGTGGCATGGAGATCACTTCAGCCGCCGCCCGTCGCTTGCAGCGATAATGTAGACAGGGTACGCCGTCCCGGATCTTCCGCGAAACCCCATTCTACGTTACTTTTTCGGACGACGCGTCGATTACCAGAAAGGTGCCTTTCTGGAATTCGACTGCCCCTGGGGTGTGACTATTTAGCTTGTGTTCAGGTACATGCGCGACGTTCGTATGCAGCCGCTGTACGGCGCCGTGCTTCGAGACGCGGATTCCATTCCTCGCCTTGCGGAAGTGCCGTACCAACGAATCGCCAGCATCCCGATATCGTTCCTCGAACTTCCAAGATTCGATGGCCGCCGCCCGATTCTTGAGGCAGGTTCTTGAGCTTTTCCAGCGCGATCACCGGACTCCTACTCCCTTCCTTCCATAACACGCCGCGCCGTCGAATTTGTCGTGTCCGAGATGCTCATGATTCTTCTGGACGATCTCCGTGCGCGGCTCACCAGAGACCGCGAGAGACGAGGGCCATCATTGGAAGGTCATCCCGCGTTGCAGAGCATGCGAGAATGGTTAATCGATCCGTAAAAAGGTAATTGTTGCCTGCAAGACGGACGCCTCGTGGATCGATCTTCCGTCTCGCATAAGAATCTTTGCCTGGAGGCAAGTGAGTAATAAAAACCAGCACGCTTCCTAGGGGTTAACCCCTTGCCCCCCATGGGGTTACGGGATTGTGCAATCTATGCGAAGGGCCGCTGTAGGCCCTTCCGATGGCCGACCGCAACGGGTCGACCAGCATTTCATGGCACGCAATTTGGCAAACGGAATGACGCATCACTGAAGCGTCGCGTTTTTTCCGAAAGCCCATGCTCCGCCTAGCCGTTACGTTCTTCATCCTTTGTATCGTCGGTTCTCCGCAACGGGCGTTCGCGCAGTCTCACTTCACCGGCTGCGAACATCTGACCGGCAACAATGCCACGATTCTCGTGCCTTCCGGCGCGTCCATCACGATCGATGGTGAAGCGCTGAGCACCGACAGCGAGCTCGCCGTTTTCACGCAAGACGGCCTTTGCGCGGGCATCGTTGTTTGGAAGAATCAGAGTACGGGATTCGCCGTCTGGGGGGATGACACGCAGACGGCCGCCGAAGATGGTTTTTCGGCAGGTGAACCACTAATCCATCGCATCTGGGATGCTTCGACGGGCATCGAATACGACGGAACGGACGGTGCGATCGCCGTCACGTTCAGCGACGCCGAATCGTTCTACACGGCGGACAATACCTATTTCGAAAACGCGATTTACGAGCTGACGAGCTTGTCGGTCGAAACGAGCCTCACCATGCTCGCCACACCGGCGCTGAGCTCGCCGGCCGACGGCGCAGTGGATCAGCCGTTGGAGCTGGAGCTGGCGTGGACGGCCGTAGACGGTGCGTCCGGCTATCAGGTCCAGGTCGCCCTCGATGCCGACTTCACGTCGCTGGTGCTCGCCGTCGACACCCTCACGGTGCCTGCGGCCACCGTTCACCTCGACGAACCGACCACCTACTACTGGCGCGTACGCGCCGCCCACGAGTCGGGCGCCGGGGCGTGGTCGAGCGCCTGGTCCTTTACGACGCTCCCCGAACTACCGCCCGCGCCGGAGCTCGTCTCGCCGGCCGACGGTACCACGGATGCGAAGAAAACACTTCTCTTTACGTGGACTACGTCGCCGACAGCGAGCACGTATTCCTTCCAGCTGGCGCGCGACGACGCGTTTACGGACGACGTCTTCGAAGCCCACGACCTCGACACCACGGAGCTCCGCGTCAAAAGCCTCACGCCGGGCACGACCTACTACTGGCGCGCCCGAGCCTGGAATGCGGCAGGCAGCGGGGCGTGGTCGATACCATTTTCCTTCACGACCGCCGCACCTCGAGGGCAGAACCTGAGCTTAACGGCGCCCGGCAATGGTGAGACCATTGCCGAGACGTCCACCCGGTTCGCGTGGGCACCATCGGCGGGCGCAACCTACATTTTCCAGCTCGCAACCGACGCAACCTTTTCGGACGTGATCGTCGAACGTGCCGACCTCGATACGACGCAGCTCGAAATCGGCGGACTCGAACGGGGAAGGCAATACGTCTGGCGTGTCGGAGCGGTCGGCGCCGATGGACAGCCTGGATGGTCGTCCGCGTTCAGCGTGACGATTCGGGGAATGCTTCCGGCAAGCGCTCCGGCTCAGGTTGCCCCTGCCAATTTCGCGCAGATCAGCCCCGGTCTTGCAAGGCTTTCGTGGGACGCCGTGGAGCATGCAGCGAGCTACCGCGTGCAGCTATTCAGGTCCGGCTATCAAAGCTGGGTGCTGGTTGACGACTCCAGCGGTATTTCGGAGCCCGAGATGTCGTTCCGTCTGGAGCCAGGGACGAGATACGGATGGCTCGTTCAGGCCGTCAACGAATCCGGATCGACCGAATGGTCTCCCATGAGGACGTTCACGACGTCCATGGCCACAAACAGCGAGGACGCTCACGCGCCGCATACGTTCGCACTCCATCCGAATTATCCCAACCCGTTCAATCCCTCTACAACCATCTCATACGACCTCCCCGAATCCGCACGGGTCCGGATCACCATCTACAACGCGGCCGGCAGGCAGGTCGACGAGCTTCACAACGCAACCATGCCGCCGGGATCGCACAGCATCCA
>CAZXHQ010000015.1:0-8024 GCA_964640145.1 uncultured Rhodothermales bacterium
CTTCATCGGCGCGGCTATCGAACCGAATCGATTGAAGCGCCGATGCAGGAGACGGTTGCCGCCTCGATCATCCGGCTCTCGGGCTGGAGGGGCGAGCGCCCGTTTCATGATCCCATGTGCGGTTCGGGCACGCTGCTCGCCGAGGCCCTCATGCATTACAGCCGCATCCCGGCGGGATACCTGCGCCAGGGGTTCGGGTTCGCGGCGCTGCCCGACTTCGATGCCGCGCTGTGGGGGAAGGTCAAGGCGGAGGCGGATGGACGCATGCGCGAGCTTCCGTCCGGACTCATCTCCGGGAGCGACGCCGATCGGTTCGCCGCAGCGGCGGCGCGAAGCAACTTGCGGCAGCTGCCCTGCGGCGAGCGGGTGGACGTCTACGTACGGGATTTTCGGGACCTGGGAAGCATGCGGAACCTCACGCTCGCCATGAACCCGCCGTACGGCGTCCGGATGGGGGACGACGCACATATCGAGCGCTTCTACGGCGAGCTGGGCGATTTCCTCAAGCAGAAGTGCACGGGCTCGACCGCGTATGTCTACGTCGGCAAGCCGGACCTGCTGAAGAGCGTAGGACTCCGCTCCAGCTTCAAGCGGCCGCTCGTGCACGGCGCCATGGAAGGGCGCCTGGCGAAGTACGAGATATACTGACGGAGCGCTGCGCTTGCCGGCATCGCGGCCGTGAAGGACGGAAGGGCGCCGGCCAGGCACGAAATGTACTGACGGGCCCCCATACAGCGGGGCGAACGCGGTGAAAGGCCCTCGCACCGGAAGGCCGGCCGACGGCGAACCGGAGAAGTAACAACATCGTGCAGCGCGCCTCATGACCAATTGCTTAGGCTTCACCTTCCGACCCGACGTCTCACTTACCAGGACGAAGCATCTCCATGCGACACGATTTAATCCGCCGTTCAACCGCGCTCGTGCTCCTCGCCGCCTTTATGTGCGTGACCGAATCCGCCACCGCGCAGCGCTCGCCGGGCAACGTAGGCATTGGCCTCCAGGTCGGAGATCCGAGCGGAGTCACCCTCCAGTTCTACGATCCGGGCATGTCGTGGGACTTTCTGGCGGCATGGGACGTGGACGACTTCTTCTTCCTGAACGTCCACGGGCTCTTCGCGCGCCACCTGGGCCAGCGTCAGAATCTCCATTTTTTCTACGGTCCGGGTGGATTTGTCGGATTTCGGGACCGGCCTGGCGACGATGATGACGTCGTCGTTGGCATCAGCGGGACGTTCGGGCTGGGCGTCCTGATCGAGCGGTTCGAAATCTACGCCCGGGTGACGCCGCGGCTCTCGGTCATTCCCGGGACCGACGGCGACGTCGGAGCCGGTCTCGGCGTACGGTATTTTTTCTAGTACCTCGCCTACGTCAGATCGCGGCTGTCCACCGGCGAAGCGTTCACCGGGTCGCCTGCGTCCCAGCTCGAACAGCTGTTTCTTGCCACGGGGGTGGCCGTCGCGTCCCCGCTTCCCGATTCCGGGAAAGACCGTCTCCAGCGGCGGCTGGTCATGCGCGCAGCATCCCCTTCCAACGCCGCTCGATGAGCTGATCCTTAAAGGCCAGCGCCGAGAAGAGCAGCACCACCATCGATCCGGCGCCGAGGATGAACATCCACAAGGGAGTATCCTGCCCCGTGGCCGTGGCAACAACCGTTACGCCGGGTAGAGACGACACTTCCATGACCGGCACCGGCGCCCCTTTCTTCTCGAACTTCAACGCCTCGGCGACCGCCTCCTCGCCGATCATTCCTTCGAGGTACGTGGCGTACGCCTCGGGAAACAGCGCGACGTGATAATGCGGCGGCCAGCGCTCCCGTGTGACGTCGAGAACCTTTCGGCCTTCGAGCATCAGGAGCACGTTCTCGAGCCATGCGCGCGACCGACGCTGCGAGCTCATGCGCAGGTCGATGGCGATGCCGGTCGGATGGACGGACAGGTCGTGCGAGTTTCGAGGCTGCTCCGACGTAGGACGCATGAGGCTCGTTACGACCAGCCTTTCGCCGGTCGCCTCACGATACTGCTTCGCGAGGCGCTCGATGAACAGCCGCACCTCGGGGCGTGCATAGGGATACGACACGCCTCGATGAACCACGTAGTTTGCATCGCCTTCGACGGGCACCAACACGCCGTCTTCTACCAGCGTGTCGACCTCTTCGGCCTCTCGAACGAACTCGAGTCCGAGGTCCCTGGCGATCTGGTGCTGCCGCAGCATGGAATTCGGCGAGCCCCGCAGACTCGTGGCGACCTCGACGGCCCACGACGCCTGGGGCATAACGAAAAAGAGCGTGCACGTCCCGAAAGCAAGGACCGATAAGAACTGGCGCATCTCCTTCAAATGAATCATCCTCCTTACTGACAAGGCATCGATCAGTAGACCACGAGGACCGCGGTTGCCGTGCCGTTACAGCAGCGTTACAGTAGGTTTCTACTACGCCGGGGCGTCGAGGTTCTAGCGGAGGGCGGGCTCGGGCCGTCTCGTGGGGGAGCCCCGGGCAGTCGGCCCGACCGGCACCATGTGTTAGTGCGAATACCATGCCGGTTTGCGGATTATCTCCTTAATTTGTAATTGCTTGACATGGAACAGCGCGGGCTCGGGAACGAAGTCCGAAGAGACGGCTCGATTGTCAGCAGGCCGCGTTTCATCGCCGATGCGCTGTCCGCCTGAGTGACGGCGACGTATCAATGAGTCGACGGTTGGCTTATAGATGAGTCGACGGCTATTCCTCGCGGTACGCTCTCAGGACGAGGTATCGGTCGGCGCCCGATTCCTGCTCGGGCTGCGAGGCCCATTCGACCTCGGCGGACACGGAAAAATCTACCGTGTCAGGGCCGGCCGTTATGACGGCCGACGCATGGATGCGCACGGTTTCGCCGTCGGAGACGATGCGGGCATGGTACGCAGCGCCCTCGTAGTCGCCGCGGAGCTCCGTTCCCGGCGCGGCAAATCGCTGGAGACTTTCCGCGTCCTCGACGAGGTGTTTGGCCTGGGTGAAGGCGCTGAACACAGCATTTCGCGTGACGATCTCGAGCTCGTGCGGGTCGGTGGTCCTGTCCACAATCGCCATCGAATCGGTCGCCAGCATCTGGTAGGAAGCAGCGAAGAGGACGAGGCAGGCGAGGACGAGAAGGATTACGTGGTGCATGAGCTTCGCAGAAGGCGCGTGCCGGGGACGCTGGGCGGCGTGCAGGAGCGGTGCAAGCTGGACGGCGTCGGAAGCCGTAGGCCTCACCAGACGCCTGCACGCGTAGTATCGGCACCACGCTCGCTGCTCTTAAGTGGTCTGCGGTGGTGCTGCCGGCTTCATCCGGCCTCCGCGACGCGTCGCCGCGCTCCTCGCGTCCGGGAAAGGGCCAAACCCTGCGTGGAGAGGTCACGGGAGATGTCGCCGTGCTCGATGCGTCAGCCGTTGGATAGCCGGAGTATGAGCAGGTTTCCGTCGCGCCGGGTTCAGCAAAAAAATGCCGTCGCAGGTTATATTGGCGGCATCCGCGTGTCTGTATGAATACATCATCCAACCGACGGAAGCATCGTGCACGATCTCAGGACCATTCGTCGTCAGGCCTCCGATCTTATGGCCGAACTCGGACGCCGGCAGCTCGGGCGGCCGCTGCAGGAGGTCGGCTGGCGTGTTGAATTCGATCGGGCCAAGCGGCGGCTTGGATTGTGCAAGTGGAAGAGGAGAGGCCGGATTGTGCGGATCCTCTCCCTGTCGCGCCACTACGCGCGTCAGCTAGGCTGGAATGTGATGGAGGATGTGGTACGCCACGAAATCGCGCACGCGGTGGATTACGAACGTCGGGGCACGAGTCTCCACGACGACGTCTGGAAGGTGATCGCTCGTGACGTCGGGGCAGATCCGACGCGTGTCCACGAAGTCGCCGAGCTTCGGGATCCAACGTCCAAGTATGTCGGGATCTGTCCCGCCTGCAACAGTCTCCACCCGTTCTACCGGCGGGTAACTCGGGTTCACGCGTGTCCGCACTGCTGCAGGGCGTTCAACGACGGGCGGTTCTCGGTCCGCTTTCGGCTTCTCATCGTAGAGCGTGAGACCGGGCGCATCATCCAGCGGGCGGCCTGATTCGACGTCGCGATGACACGGGCCACAACCGACCTCTGTCTCTGGATCGTGCGACGCTTCGCCGCGTCGCGCGAGGCCCTTTTTTCTACGCTGACCGAACGGGGGCCGCTCACGCGCTGGCTCGCACCGGCCGATGAGTCGGGCGCCGTCGCCGAACGTTTTGAAGCCCGGGCCGGCGGCTCGTACCGGATCGAGATGCGGCGCCGAGCAGGCGGCCTCGACATGACTATTCCCCGACGGGGCTCCCGAATGAAGCAGATCCTAACCCGACGTGAGGCATATACCGGCAACCTGGAAAGGCCGCCCTTTGATACGTTCTCTCACCAGTCGTTTGCCGCAATACGTCCTTACAGATGTGCAATCTACCCGTAATTGAGAAATGATCAGATTCGCAATCATCCTGCTCGCGGCTGCACTGCTCGTGACGAGCCGCGTTCAGGCGCAATGGGAGGCTGATATCCGGACGTTCGAGCAGGCCGACGCTGTCGATCCTCCGGAACCGGGAGATATACTCTTCGTCGGCAGCTCTTCCATCCGCATGTGGACCTCGCTCGAGGAAGACTTCGAGGGGCTGAACGTCGTCAACCGCGGATTCGGAGGATCGCAGATGTCGGATCTCATCCGTTACATGCACCGCATCGTCGTACCCTACGAACCTCGCCTGATCGTCCTCTACGAGGGAGATAACGACGTGGCGGCCGGAAAGAGCGCCGAGGAGGTTTTCGCCGACTACCGCCGGTTCGTCGCGCTCGTACGCAACCGGCTGCCGGAGACCCGCATCGCATTTATCGCCATCAAGCCGAGCCTGGCGCGATGGAGCCTGGTGGAGGAGGTGCGGGAGGCGAACGAGCTCATCGAATCATACGCGAGCGATCGTGAGCACCTCGACTACATCGACGTATTTGGGCCGATGCTGGGTGACGACGGCATGCCGATGCCCGGCCTTTTTCTCGACGACGGACTGCACATGAACGAACGCGGCTACGCAATCTGGACGAGCGCCGTCGCTCCATACGTGGAGGAGGATTGATCGCGTGAGGCCGCCCTTCAGTCCTCCAGGCGACTCGTATGGTGTAGCTCGGACGTGAGCGTCGCGCCGTTGAGCTGCGGCACCGAAGCGATCGCCTGGACGACGAGCCGCGACTCCTGATCGATCCATAAGGTCGTGCCGCCCTCGCCGCCTTCGGCGGAGGATATCTCGACGCGATACGCGTCGAACGAGCCGGCAGGCACGGTCAGGGTATCGGTTCCGACGACCTCTACCTGCATGGCCCGTTCGCGCTGCTGCATCAAGTCGAGAGTGCGGTATGTTGCGGTGTATCCGCCCTCAAGCGGGAGGGCGGCGATGATGAGATTTGCAGCGGCTCCGTCGCTATAGATCGGGCCGTCGAGGTGTACGTCGACCGACTGCTCGTCGTCCTGCATCACGATCGTCCCGGTGACCGTTGAGTCCGAGAAGGTCAGATCGATGTTCATGGGACCCTGCGTCACCGAACGCGAGATCGGCGTCAGCGCCGCGTGTTGGAGCATCTCCACGTCTGTAGCCGTCCCCATGGGGCCTTCCGCGACCTCCGTTACGCGCCATCCTTCCTCCAGATATTCGACCTCGTGGGTCACGTTCATCTGCATCTGCTGTCCGTTCATATCGATAGTGACGACGTAGGAGGCCGTGCCTTCGTACAGATCTTCCGCGGGGACGGGTAAGTCCTGCGCGGCCACGGTACCCGCGCAGACGCCTCCGGCCAAGAGGGTAAGGGCCGCCGCGAACGCCGGACGGATGCTCGAGAAAAAAGGTTTCATGGGAACTGCTCCTGTGGTCGGACTGAACGGAGGCGAGTGAACGAGGGATCGCCTCCAGAGATCCGCAGAGCGCCGCCGCGGCTTGCACGAGACCTTCGTGCGAAGTCCGGCGTAGATCAAGTACATCATCTCGTAAATACGGTACCGTAGGATGAGGGTCGATGCGCGCGTTCGCAACTACGTTGTTACGCACGTCCGCGCATGCGACCGAAAGCGTCGACGGCCCGTACCGCCGGGCGCAGCGACGAGTCATTGCAGCGCTTTGGCGAGGAGCTGCAACGACGCGGGGCGCGATGCAGCGGCACGCATCTGTCGGCGGATTTACGAATTGATGTACGAGTACATACATGCACGTCGACCCTAGCATGTCTCGACTCCACTCCGCGCTTACCGGATTTACCGGCCTCGTCGTCCTCGGCCTCACCGTCGTCGCACTGGCCCTGGGCACCGCCCTCGTCTACATGCTCTCCCAGCAGACGAGGGGTCTGGTGGATGCGTTCAGGCCGTCCGTCGATTCGAAGGTGGTGCTTGCCGGCACCATCGAGAAGCTGCAGGCCGAAGGGAAGCTCGTCGTGTTGACGGCCGACGTGACGGCCGAGTCGGAAAGCAGCACCGCCAAGCGCATCTTCTTCGATCTGATCGATGCGGGCACGACGACCGTGCGCGTACGCGCACCGGCTCGCGTTCAATACGTCGTGCCGCTCGACGGCATCGGCCGCGAGAATTTCGCATACGACCCGGAGGCGCGTCGCCTACTTCTGATCCTCCCCAGTCCACGCCTTGACACGACGATCGTCGAGGTCTCGACGGATCCGGAAGAGATGGAGATCTATCGAGATATCGGATGGCTTCGCCTCGAGCCGCTCTCCGGACGGTTCAACGAGGACCGGGCCCGGCGGCTTCTTCGCGACGCCGCGATAGAAGCCGGTCGCTCCGGACGATGGCTCACGGAAGCGCAGGAGAGCGCGCGGACGGAACTCGCGCGGCTCATGGGGCCGCTCATCGAGGCACTCCGCGAGGACGTCGAATTCATGGTCGCCTTTCACGACGGTCCGATGCCCGGGCTCGAGTCACCGTCAACGCTTCCCGTGCCCGGGCCTGCCATCAGCAAATGATCGACCGCTCGGCCCTCCGCATCCTGATCGAAGCGGCCAGCTGCGCAAACTCGTCGAACGTGAGCGACTGCGCGCCGTCGCTCAGCGCCTTGTCCGGGTCGGGGTGCATCTCGACCATCACGCCGTGCGCGCCGACGGCCACGGCGGCCATCGTCATCGGCTGCACCCAGCGCCGCACACCTACCGCGTGCGATGGATCGACGACGATCGGCAGGTGCGTGCGCTCCCGAACCACGGGCACGGCGGACAGGTCGAGCGTGTTTCGGGTGGAATTCTCGAAGGTGCGGATGCCGCGTTCGCAGAGAAGGACCTGCGAATTTCCCTCCGAAAGGATGTACTCTGCGGCGGAAAGCCACTCATCGACCGACGACATCATGCCGCGCTTCAGCATGACGGGCCGCTGCGTGCGGCCGACCGCCTTCAGCAGAGAGAAGTTCTGCATGTTGCGTGAGCCGATCTGGAGGACGTCCGACAGCGCCGCCACAGCGGCCACATCCTCCGTATCCATCACTTCCGTAATGACCGGCAGACCGCACGTCTGCCCGGCCTCCCGGAGAAGGCCCAATCCCTCGAGGCCGAGCCCCTGGAAGGAATACGGTGACGTCCGCGGCTTGAAGCAGCCGCCGCGAAGGATGTGTCCGCCCGAACGGGCGACCTCTCGCGCACAGGCGATGATCTGGTCGCGCGACTCCACCGAGCAGGGGCCCGCGATGAGGACGGGCTCCTCTCCGCCGATGCGCACGGATCCCAGGTCGATGATCGTGTCGTTCGGATGATGGTCTCGTGAGACAAGCGGTAGGGGGCTGGCCATGGCCGGGCTCTTTCGTCTGTTTAGAAGCAAGGTCATCGAGAACGCGCCGTGAATACGTGTAGAAAACAAAAAAGCCCACCGGCAGGCTGCCGGCGGGCTTCGGTGCAATTCAATGCTTGGCGCTCAGTCGTCCATTACATTCCCGCTCCGCCGGCAGCTGTGAAGGCGTAAAAGAAAAAGAAATAAGCAAAATACCGGCCGCTGGAGCGGGTTTCCGCTC
>CAZXHQ010000015.1:8124-17327 GCA_964640145.1 uncultured Rhodothermales bacterium
GTTCGAAAACATCGACGACGTGGAAGGCGGGGAGATGCCGGTCATCCTCGCGGGGGCGGACCTCCAGCTTCGGCGCCCGTTCGCCGTCTTTACCCCGTTTCTCGCGCCGATGCTCGGCATTGCAATGTTTTCCGTCGACGACATCACGGCTGACGGCATTACCTTCAATCTGCGGGATGAGGTTTCCGGGGTCGCGCTGGGGATCGGCGCGGGGATCGCCTACGCTGTGAACCGGAACTACGAGCTCTTTCTGGAAGGTCAGTACGTACACGCCTTTCTCGAAGGAGACGACCGCTCGTTCGTACCCGTGCGGATGGGCGTGGAATTCGGCTTTGACTAGTAAGGTTGTGGACCCCACGCCTGTCGCAATCAGGGGGTCTCACTGTCGCAAAACCACCTTGCAAAGCTCGCGGGCACAATCTAGCTTTATGTCTTCGAGCGCGGAGCACAAGGCCTTCGCGGGCGCGGGCGAACAGTCACACAGGAGGGGTGGTCCATGAGCGCTGCAAGAGTTCTCGTAGGCACGAAGAAAGGTGCATTTATCATCACTTCGGATGGATCACGCAAGGACTGGAAGATCGACGGGCCCCACTTCGGGGGCTGGGAGATCTACCACGTCAAAGGCTCGCCGGCGGAACCCAATCGGCTCTTCGCCTCGCAGTCCAGCGACTGGTTCGGACAGGTCATTCACCGCTCGGACGACGGCGGCAAGACCTGGGAGCCCGTCGGCAACGAGTTCACCTATGACGGCGTACCCGGAACGCATCAGTGGTATGACGGCACGCCTCACCCGTGGGAGTTTACGCGCGTCTGGCATCTCGAGCCTTCGCTGACCGACCCGGACATCGTCCACGCGGGCGTCGAAGACGCCGCGCTCTTCCGCACCACGGACGGGGGCCGGACGTGGCACGAGCTGTCGGGGCTCCGAAAACACGGCTCCGGACCGAAGTGGGCTCCCGGGGCGGGCGGCATGTGCCTGCACACCATCCTCGTCGATCCGATCGACCCGGTTCGTATCTACGTCGCCATTTCGGCAGCGGGCGCGTTCCGCAGCGACGACGGAGGCGAGACGTGGAAGGCCATCAACCAGGGCTTGCACTCGGAGTATATTCCCGATCCCACCGCAGAAGTCGGTCACTGCGTGCACCGCATCGCCATGCACGCCTCGCAGCCGGACGTACTCTTCATGCAGAAGCACTGGGACGTGATGCGCACGGATGACGCGGGCGAGTCGTGGTACGAGGTGAGCGGGAATCTTCCGTCCGACTTCGGGTTCGCGATCGAGGTGCACGCGCATGAGCCGGAGACGGTCTACGTCGTTCCGATCAAGAGCGACTCGGAGCACTACCCGCCCGAGGGCAAGCTCCGCGTCTACCGAAGCCGCACGGGCGGGAATGAATGGGAGGCGCTCACGGAGGGACTCCCGCAGCAAGATTGCTACCATAACGTGCTGCGCGACGCAATGGCCGTCGATGCACTGGAGCCCTGCGGCATATATATCGGCACTACGGGCGGACAGGTCTACGCGTCGGCCGACAGCGGGGACAGCTGGATGCCCATTGCCAGCGACCTTCCGAGGATCATGTCCGTCGAAGTGCAGACCCTGCCATGATACGTGTCGTCCTGCCGGCCCACCTGCGAGACCTGGCCGACGTGGGCGCGGAGGTGACGCTCGAGGTCAACGCCCCCGTCACGCACCGCACGGTCCTCGACGCGCTCGAAGCACGCTATCCGATGCTTCGGGGCACCATCCGCGATCACGTCGGGGGGGAAAGGCGGCCGTATATACGGTTCTTCGCCTGTATGGAAGACCTCTCGCACGAACCGCCGGATACGGCCTTGCCCCGCGCCGTGGCCTCCGGGGAAGAGCCTTACCTCGTCGTGGGCGCGCTCTCCGGGGGCTGAGGGCCCGACGTACACGTTCCTGCACCGGTCCTCCTGCCGGCGTCCGCAGTCTCGGCTGCCACCTCCTGCCCCGATGCGACTCCAACGATCGCCGGACGCGGTGTGGCGTTGCAGACCGGGAGATCCCTATATTACAGCCCGCCCGTAACGCACTCGAACTTCGCCTGACCGTGATCGACTCCATCTATTGCAACCTTCTCGCCGCCTTCGCCATCGGCATGCTGGCCTTCACCGGGTGCACCGCGCCTCCTTCGCAAGCCCAGCTCGACGGCTCGTGGGAAGCCGTTGCGACGAACGGGACGCCGGAGACGCGTGCCGAAAATGCCTTCGTAGAGGTCGACGGCCTCTTCTACTTACTGGGCGGGCGGGGCGATCATCGGGTAGACATTCTCGATCCTTCGACCCTGACGTGGACGCCCGGAGCAGCGCAGCCGCAGGAGATCCATCACTTCCAGGCCGTCGCCTACGACGGAAAGATTTACGTCGTCGGGGCGTGGACCGGCGGCTTTCCCGATGAGGACGGGATCTCCCACGTGCTGATTTACGATCCCGTCGAGGATACATGGACGACCGGCCCGGAAATTCCCGAAGATCGCCGCCGCGGTGCGGCCGGTGCCGTCCTCTACGACGATCACATCTACGTCGTGGCCGGAAACGACGGCGGGCACGGCCCTCATGCCACGGCGGTCGACTGGTTAGACCGATTCGACCCCCAGACGGGCGAATGGGAACTTCTGCCGCCGGCCCCCCGCGGCCGGGATCACTTCCAGGCGGCCCTCGTCGGCGGCAAGATCTATGCGGCGGGAGGGCGGACGTCCGATGTAGAAGGCTTTATCGACAGCACGATCGCAGAGGTCGATGTCTACGATCTCGAAACCGAAACCTGGTCGACCCTGTCGGACGCGCCGATTCCGACCGAACGCGCCGGCACGGCTACGACGGCGGTCGGCGATTATGTCGTGGTGGCGGGCGGAGAAGGGTTCGGCGAGGCGTGGGCGGAGACCGAAGCACTCGACACCGCCACAGGTACGTGGAGCCTCCTCGGCATGCTCAATCAGCAGCGACATGGCATGCAGATGTTTTATTACGACGGCAGGCTCTGGATTGCCGGGGGCGCGGCCTCCCAGGGCGGGGGACGGGAGCTTGTGGATCTGGAGGAGTTCGAATTCGCCCCGTAGCATCGCGCCTCGTCGTCTCAAGCTGCCGCATCGCCGGCATCCGGCCATGATTCGTATCCGGCTGCTCATCTACCTCGTTCTCTTGCTGGCCCCCCTCGTTGCCGCGGCACAGTCCGACGAGGTAGAACGGCGCATGGTAGACTACATCGACGCGCACGATCACGAGGCGCGTGCGCTTCTGGAGAAGACCGTCAACGTCAACAGCGGCAGCATGAATTTCGAGGGCGTCCGCGAGGTGGGGCGGATCTTCCGGGAGGAATTCGACGAGCTCGGTTTCGAGACGCAGTGGGTGGACGGAACGAGCTGGGGGCGCGCCGGACACGTTATCGCGGAGCGTCGGGGGGATGGTCCGGCCATGGTGCTGATCGGGCACCTGGATACCGTGTTCGAGCCGGACAGTCCCTTTCAGCGATACGAGCTCTTGGACGATACGACGGCTCACGGTCCGGGCGTCGCCGACATGAAGGGCGGCATCGTGGTCATGGTACAGGCCATGAAGGCGCTTCGCGAAGCCGGCGCGCTCGACGCGGTGAACGCCACGGTCGTCCTGATCGGAGACGAGGAGAAAAGCGGTCGGCCCCTTTCTCTGGCTCGAGAACACCTCATCGAGGCCGCCAGAGCGTCCGAGATCGCCCTGGGTTTCGAGAACGGTGACAACGATCCGCGCACGGCCGTCGTGTCGCGTCGCGGCTGGACCGGGTGGGTCCTTCGCGTGCACGGACGTACGGCGCACTCCTCGCAGATCTTTCAGGGGGATGTGGGTACCGGCGCCGTGTTCGAGGCGGCGCGCATTCTCAATGCATTCTACGAGGAGCTCTCCGGCGAGAGATATCTAACGTTCAACCCCGCGATTGCGCTGGGAGGGACCGACGTCGCTTTTGATCCTGACGATGATCGCGGCACGGCGGCCGGAAAGGTCAACGTGATCGCGGCGCATGCCGTGATACCCGGCGACCTGCGGGCACTCTCTCTGGAGCAGCGCGAGACGGCGAAAGAGGCCATGCGGACCATCGCCGGCTCCGATAACCTGCCGCATACGTCGGCCGACCTATCGTTCGACGATTCGTATCCGCCCATGGGCCCGACGGACGGCAACCGGCGCCTGCTGGAACGTTACGACGAGGTCAGTCGCGACCTCGGCCTCGGTCCCGTAGATGCCGTCGATCCCAGCAACGCCGGTGCGGCGGACGTGTCCTTCACGGCCGAGCATGTCGACATGGCCATCGACGGCCTCGGCCTTCTGGGGAGCGGCGGGCATACGGTCGACGAGACGGCGGACCTGCGCCTTCTGCCGTCACAGACGAAGCGCGCCGCCGTGCTAATCTACCGCCTGTCCCAGAGAAAGTAGCTTTCACTCCGTGCCGAACTGCGCGAACGTCACGACGTTACCCGCGGGCTCGCGTACGATGAGCTCGTCGGCGCCGTGTTTTCGATCCGCCGCACGGGACGCATCTACCGGAGGTGCCCGCTACTTAGAAGATGCCGGTACTTCGTGAACGTCGTCACGGCCCGATCGAGGATGAGATCGCGCCGGGCGAGCGGGTGCCGCAGGATGAGTCCGTCCAGGGAGCGACATCGGCTGAGCGCAACGTATGCCTGCCCGTGCGCGAACGTCCCACCGGTCAGATCCACCACGACGCGATCGAAGGTTTGGCCCTGGCTCTTGTGGACCGTGATGGCATAGGCCACCTTGAGGGGATATTGCGTGAACAGGCCGATCGTCTCCGTCTCGATGCGGTGATGCCGCCGGTCATATTCGTAGCGGACCATCTCCCATTCGACCGGCTGCACGTCGACCGCGTCCCCGTCCACCTCGACCTCGATGCGGTTGGCCTCGAGCTTGCGCACGCGCCCCATCGTCCCGTTCACCCACCGCCGGTCGGGGTCGTTTCTTACGAACATCACCTGCGCCCCCTCCTTAAGGGAGAGCGTCTCCGGTGCCGGCAGCGGCGGGTTGTCTGCCGAGGCAAAGGCCCCTTCCAGTAATCCCTCGTAGCGTTTCCACCGGCCGGCGAGCCGTACGAGGCTTTCCACATTGATGGCGTGCGCACGCGCATTCGTCGTGGTCAGCGTCACGAACGGTTCATCCTGCGGCGGCTCGAAGTCCGGCTCGCACCGTTCGTTCAACGATTCCATGATCTCCGGTGTCACCTGGGCGCGCCGGATGGCGTTGAGCAGGCGAATGAACGCCTGGTCGTCCTGCCGGAAGACGCGCTCGAGCTCCAGCGTTTCCATTCCCGACGCTTTCAGGGCGGAGGCGCTGAAGAAATACGGCGTACGGTAGTGGGCCTTGAGAAATCGCCGTTCGGCGGGGCTCGAGATCACGGGCGGAAGCTGATACGGATCGCCGATCAGGATCATCCGCACTCCGCCGAAGGGCTGCTCCACGTGAGGACCGTTCAGACGGAGGAACCGGTCCATGCCGTCGAGCACGTCCGCCCGGACCATAGACACTTCGTCGACGACGACGGCGTCGAGCGCTTCATAGAGCGACTTGTTCGGCAGCTCCGTGATCTCATCGGCGGCGATAGGTCGCGGCGGAAAGCGAAAGAAGGAGTGGACCGTCTCCCCTCGCACGTTCAGAGCGGCGATGCCCGTCGGCGCTACGACCGCCAGGCTGAGCTCCGCTTCCTCGCGAAACCGGCTCAGCAGCGTCGACTTCCCCGTGCCGGCCCGGCCGGTGATGAAAAGGCACCTCGGGCCCGTCTTCATCAGCGCGAGCGCGTGAGCGATTTGAGGTGTCTTCTCGAATGGTGCAGGGGTGCCCATGACGGGGCGAATCAGGGTTCTGTGGTCTGGGCGATATTGATAGCCGCCCAAAAAATCTTTGATCCGAGGTTACGTTTTGGCGGGTCTCCGTGTCTGTTAGAGGAAAGCGGGAAGGTCCCCGCAAGCCCGACCGGACGGTCGCCGGGCCGACCGTCGGTCGACGACCCGCAATAATAGATTAATAGGCACGAACAGCTCGACCCGCAAGAACAGCTCGATCCGCAAGACGAGATCAAGACGAGAGGTGGAGACCATGAGACGACTGACGGCTCGAGAGATGGTACATGCCGGCGCCGCCGGCGACTGCGGGACGGAGTTTCAGCGCCGGGTATTTATTGCGACGTGTATGGCTGGCGGAGGGGTCATCGGCTGGATGGCCACGGCGAGGGCGCCCATAGGAGCGGCCGGAGGGATCGCCGTAGGACACATCTACTGCACGGCTCTCTGCTGTTGAGCGGCAACCTGCGCTGGAATCTAATCCGGTAATTCGACCCTGACGGCGCCGCCCGGGAGAGGCGGAGTTGATGCCATGCCCATGATCTCCAGGAACGATGCATCGAGAGCCACACGCAAGCCGGCTTCCTTAGAGGATGCCGAGACCTGTGTGTCGATGGTACTAGCCCATTACGGAGTGGAAGGTCCCACACCGTCCGTACGGGGCGGTTCACTGCTGGATATCTGCGTGGCGCTTCAGGAAGCCGGATTCGAAGTCACCGGCTTCAGCGCGAGCGTGGACGCGCTGCGTTCGCTCGGCACCGTGAGCGTCATGCCGACCGTCGAACGGAGTGGGGATACGACCTACGTAGCGTGCTTCGGATACGAGTCCGGTACGCTTCTAATCGGTCATCCGCGGCGAGGGAACCGTCGATATTCATTGTCCGACTTTGCGCGCAGGTGGCCGTCGCGTGCACTGCTGCGCGTCGACGGCGTCCGGCACGGCGCCGTCGATCGGTACCGGTGTTTTGCCCTGAACGTCGCTCGGATGGGGCATAACCGCGTCCTGGTTCGTGCGGATCGAAACGGCGTCACGCGGATGATGTCTGAAAAGGAGGCCGTCCGCCTCGCGGCGACGGGAAAGCCTCGGACGCTCGCAGCACACGAGTCTTGGCTCTCGGCTCGAGGCATCGGTGCGGCGCCGGGAGGCGGTGAGTGCATGGTGTCGGAGAGCTTGCGGGCCTGGGTCGAAGACGGCCTGATCGTGTCCGAAGCGGACCTGCGTCTGGACGTCGCGCGCGTGGCCAGGGCTGCAGAAACGGCTCGGACCGATTGCCGCATATCCTCCATAGGGATGCCGACCCGTGGGCGCAACGCGGCTCTGGAACGGGCTCTGCGCACCTACCTCACGAACGTCAGGGCGCACGATCGCCGTCCGACCGTCGTCGTGGCAAGCAGTAACCCCGCCGCGCAATGCTTGCAGCTCGAACGACGGCTCGACGTGCTTCGGGCCGAGTTCGGGGTGGCGATCATCCACCTGGATGAGACCTGGAAGCGAAGCATGGCTCACCGCCTCTCGGCGGAGACGGGCTGCGCTTGCGAGGTGGCGCGATTTGCGCTCACTGGTCCGGAGGGCGTGCCGGAGAACTACGGTGCGAACCGGAATGCCCTTCTGCTGGCGACGGCGGGAGAGCTCAGCCTTCAGGTGGACGACGATACGCTGCTTCCACTGGCGGTCTCGCCGTCTTCGAGCGGACTCGCCGTCTCGTCGACGTTCGATGCCCATGAATACTGGTTCGACGGATGCGACTGGGCCTCGGACGAAGGTGACCACGTAGATTTCGTCGGACTGTACGAGGACCTGCTCGGGCGGCATCCAGCGACCATTATCCGCGAGTATCCGGCGGACGAAATCGACGTCGCCGAGATGGACGCCTCCCTGCTGCGGACGCTGAAGCGGTCGGATGCCTGCATCAAGGCCACCTTCCTCGGTCACGTGGGCGATGCCGGCACGGCGACAAACGGGTGGCGATTGTTTCTTTACGGAGCCCCGCTTCGCCGGCTCGTGCAGCCGGGCTACGCGACGCGCATTTCCAGAAGGGATGGGGGGCGGGCTGCGCCGAAGCGGACCATCACCGAAGGGCTTTTCTGTTCCGGAATGAATGTGGGGCTCGACAATCGCTACATGCTGCCGCCCTTCATGCCCGTAGGACGCAATGAGGACGGTGTATTCAGCTCGGTCCTCTCGGCCTGCATCCCCGGTGCCCTCCGGGGCCTCAGGGAGGGGTACGTCGTGCGCCATGCGCCGGTCGAGCACCGATCCGCCTTCGCCTACCCGATTCGATTCGGAGGGTTCAGGGCTAACGACCTTATCGCTCTGCTCGTCAGCGAGCTGGCCTCCCATCGACCGCGCGGCCTCAGGGACGGTTTCGAATGGCTGGGGTGCGCGCTCACAGACCTGGGTGCGCTCGACTCTGTCGAATGGGAGGAGGCCTGCCGGTCCGTCGTCTATCGAACCGTCGGCATCAGCGTCGCGCGGATCGAGCAGACGCTGATCGAGCACGGCGAAAGCGTGCCGGAGCTGTCGGCCGACGTGCGGGCGTACCTCGAATCCGTACTGGCTTTCGCCGTCAGCGACACGTGCGACGTTCCGGTCGATCTGACCGGCGATGCGACGGGTCGACGAGCTGCTTTTCGCTCGCTCGTAAGGCGCTACGGCGAGCTGCTCACACACTGGCCTGAATTCGTCCGAATTGCCGGATACTTGCATGTAGATAGGATAGGAGACGCATAATTCCCGGCAGTCGCCTGGCGGTGCGGATCGCGTCATTCACTCACTGATCCACGAACCAAACCAGAGTGAAGAGTCATGGAACGGCTAACACCGGATGATATGCTTTTGGCAGGAGCAGGGCGATGCGGTGGAGCCTGGGCTTCGATCGCCGTGGAAGCGACACTTGCCTCCGCCGGCGCATTCGTCGGTTTCGGCGTAAGTGCTGGAAACCCGGTGGGCGCCCTATGGGGCGCTCGGATCGGACTGGCGGCGGGAGGCTTCCTTTGTCGTACGTCCTGAGAACCATTGACGTGGCTGAAAACCAAGTACGGACGAAGTCATGAAAAAACTCGAGATTTCTGAGATGGCTTCCATCTCCGCCGCTGGCAGTAAGAACTGCGGCAATTGGTGGCAAACCCAATGGGTGATCTCGACGTGCGGTCTCGCTGGAGGGATGATAGGACTCGCAGGGGGGCCGTTAACGTCTAGCGTTGGCTCGTTTGCCGGCAGCACGGTCTGCGCATGGATCTGCTACTATGCCTGCTGACCACGTGACGGGGCCGGTGAGCGGGACCGGCCCGGTCCATAAAGACTGTTCTCATGACTGTTTTTGCTGCTCTGTCGGTATGGCGCCATCAGGTGCG
>CAZXHQ010000016.1:0-10477 GCA_964640145.1 uncultured Rhodothermales bacterium
CCCGGCTCGGCTTCGGGGTAGAGCAGCCGCGAACGAACCCGTGCGGCGGACGTCGACGGAGGGGCGGCGGCGGGCCCCGACGGAAACGCGGCCGCGGCCGACGGAGAGGCGGCGGACGGCGGCGCGGCTCTTGCGCGAAGCGAATCATCGACCGGGCCCGCCCCGAGCGCGGCGGCGGATGCGGACAGGGCGTACGCCGGTCCGGGAGCGCACGGGGGCGGCGCCTGGACGTAGACCGATTCGCGAGCGAATGCGGGCAGCGCGTGAAGGCCGGTCGCCAGCAGGACGGCCGCGAGCATGAAGGCCGTAGGAGCGCCTCGTCTGAAGGTCATTATCGGATCGCCAGCGACTGCCTTAGATACGGCGAGACCATGCGCTCGAAGGTGGAGAGGTCCTGCGCGCCGAGCACGAAGTCGCGTATGATGCCCTCCCGGTCGATTACGTACGTGGTGGGCCGGATCTGAAGCGTTCGCCGGTAGGGATCGGGCAGATCGTCGTCCCCTGCTACGTACCCCGCAATGGTTCGAAGCGGAAGATCCTTTTCGAAGTCGAGCAGCGTGGCCCTCGATTCGTCGGATAGGGTGAGGACGGTCAGACCCTGATCGCCGTATTTAGCCTGCAGCTCATTGAGGGCCGGCAGCTCTTCGAGGCACGGAGCGCACCACGTGGCCCACCAGTTGATGAGCACGACCTGCCCGCGATACTCGGAGAGCCGGCCCGTCTCTTGCGACTGAACGTGCGTGAAGGTGAAATCGGGCGCCGGCGATCCCAGCTCCTCTTGCGTCAGTCGTGGACCCTGCGGCGCCGTGAAGCCCGGACCTACGTCGACGCGGTACGTGACGAAGAGAAGCAGCCCGGCCGCCACGACGAGCGCCATCGACAGGAGGGCGCCCAGCCGCTCGGTTACCCCCGCGGGCATAAGCGTGCCCGTTTTCTTGTAGATGAAAAGCAGAAAGCCGATCGCAATCGCGATCATGAAGAACGCGGCGACATAGGCAAGTGCAAAGCTCATGACGATTCTATCTACAAACGTGAGGGATATCGAGTGTCACGCATGAACGCTCACAGGTCGAAGTCAAACAGTATTCCGAAGTGCCATAGAAGTTCGTCGCCGTAGCGGACGAAACTGCTGCCGTCGGGCGTCAGGAATCCCTCGTCCAGCTTGAAGTCGAAGGCATCCATTCCATAGGTGGCGCTGACGAAGAGCGCCGTGGGCATCAGGTAGAACGAACCAAGCGAAAGGCGCAGCTCCAGTCCGACGTCCTTGCGGACCGCACCCAGGCCGGGCCACCCATCGCTCCACGCCATCGCCGCGTCCGCATAGGCCCGGGCGTAGAGCTTGTCCACGTAGGTGAACAGAACCTGCTTCGAAATATCGGGCACCACCGGAAAGTGATAGGCGGCCTGGAACCACAAGGTTTCATTCCCGCCCAGTGCATAGAAGGGATAACCGCGTGCACCGACGAGCCCGCCGACGTAATCGTTGTAGAAGTCGTCGACCGGCGGACCGGCGATCGTGCTGGCGCGCGCGCGAAGGGCGAGCCCGTGCGCAGCGCCGCCGGGCCGGCCGGGTAGACGGAATCCGGATCGAGCATCGAGCGTCAACCGGTGGTTCCTGTCCTCCTCGTAGGTCGGCACGAGCATGCCGTCTTCCACGTCGAACCGGTCGAGCAGTCGGCCCGACTCCAGCTCGTACTGCGCGCGGATCTGCAGGTGCTCCGGGATGACGTCGCTGTCTCGGTGCGGATGCTCCGACCTGAAGTACGCGGCCAGCGTGTAGGCCCGCCCGATGAAATAGCGAGACGCCGATTCCCCGATAAACTGGTCCTCCTCCTTCGAGAAGAACCGCTCGGTCACGACGCGGTAGGGACTGTACCGGTACCCGGCTTCGAGGAGCAGCGATTCGGACACCTTGCTCCGCAGGTACAGATCAGCCTCCCAGAGGCTGTAGGACAGGTCGATCCCGGTCGTATCCGGATAGCATGCCGTGCAGGGGAATTCCTCGACGTTGAGTCCCTTCTCCACGTTGCGCCGGATGTTGTAGAGCTCGATCGAGAGCTGCGGCGACCATTTCCTGGGGAGAAAGCCGAAGCCGCGGTTGTAGTCGACGAGCAGGAAGGCGTCGCGCTCCAGCTTCAACAGATTGGAGGGTGCGAAGAAATCGGCGGGTCCGTCCACCGCATGGGACCCCGGCCCTACCATCAGACCACCGAGAAGCGACATTTCTTCGAGAATCTCGCGAGAGGTTACGTAGAGCCCGTACTTCGTATTCCTCCAGATCGCCTCGGCCGCCGTGCGGCTACGAACGCGCGAATCCATCGACCCTTCACGGCGCGAGGCGTAGTTGTCGATCCGGGCGACGGGGAAGAAGCTGAATGCCGTGAAGATGCTGTTGTAGTCCTCGACGGCGAGCTCCGCAGGATCGCTTTCGTCCGCCGACTCTCCGGCAAGCGGAAACCTTCCCGTCGTTCGGACCTGTGAGACGGCCTCGCTGTCCAGTGGGCCGAGGTCGGTGTCGTCGAAGACGGTGAGGTGCGACCATTCGGCCGACGCAAGCGGCGGCTGCTCCTGATTCCCTGAAATCTCAGGCGGACGATACGCAGCGACGCGCGGGCCGACGAGCGCCTCCGGCGCCGTGATGAGCGCAATCTTGTAGCCGTCCCAGTCGTAACGCGCAAAGGCAAGGCGTCCATCGGGCGCTACGTCGGGCATGAAGGCGCCTCCGAGCACGTTCGTAAGCCGCTCGAGAGGTCCGGAGCCGTCGGCCCCGGCACGATAGAGATTGAAGATGCCGGAGCGGTCCGATGCATAGTAGAGCCGGCGGCCGTCCGCATCGAAGGCGGGCGAACGCTCATCGGCTTCCGTGGCCACGATCGCTTCCATCCTGCCCGTCGCGGCGTCGACCCGGTAGATGTCGCGGCTCCCCGCTGCCGAACGCGCTACGTATATCCACGTCCCTTCCGGATGCCAGGCCGGGTCGGTGACCTGCGTCCCGTCGTCGAAGTGCGTGAGCTGCCGCATGCTGTCGCCCGCCACGTCGAATACGTAGAGGTTCGTGGTTCCGTCGGACTGTCCGACGAACGCTATCTCGGCGCCGTCCGGCCCGTACACCGGAGAGAAAGCGCGCGCCTGCTGCGTAAGGCGCGTCTCCTTTTCGGCCTCGAGATCAAGACGGTACAGATCGGAGAACCGAAAGCCCTCGCCGGTCGTCTTCGTGCGCGCATAGACCACGTGGTCGCCGTTCGGGTGCCAGGTGACGGAGCCTCCTATGCCCGACCTCACCTTGTGCGTGTAGCCGAGCGAGCATGTGTAGCTGCCGAGGCCTCCGTCCACACCGTCGATCGCGTAGGAAAGCTCCTCTCCCGTCTCGACGTCTGCGACGTATAGACTCATCACATTGAAATGCTCGCCCTTGTTGGAGACGTACGCCAGCTTCCTGCCGTCCGGCGAAAATCGCGGATAGTAATTGCTGAATCCCTCCTCCTCGAAGAGCCCGCCCTCGACGAGGTGTTCCCGAATCGGTCGCGTACGTTCCTCATACTCGCGCCGAAGCGTCCCCACCCAATCGTCGTAGATCGCCTCGGCGTCGTCACCGGTAGCGTCCCGAAGCGCGCGGTCGACGTTCCAGTTCCGCCACTTCCCCAGATCGGACGTGATCCTGCGCAGCACGTCTTCTCCATAGGTGTCGGCGAGATAATGCGTGAAGGCGAACCCGTGGTTGTATACCCCCTCCCGCATCAGACTCGAGTGAGAATAGAACCCGCCCATCTCCGCAAGAGAGAGCTCTGCGCCGGCGAGGATGCGCGTGCGCAGGAGCATGTCCCGATGGGTGTCCCAGCCGTCGTAGGTCATGAAGGACCGCTGATACTGCGCCGTACCCTCTGCCAGCCACGCCGGATTATTGAGCGTCGGAACGGGGTACGTTACGATGACGTCCGGATACCCGTACAGCACATCCGGACGCTTCACGTCCTCGTAGCCGAGATACTGGAAGTATAGAAACGGCAGGCGGCGGTTCGCCTTCATCGACTTCTGCACCTGCACCATATGCGTAAACTCGTGGGTAATCACGTTGCGCAGCCAGTTGTGGTGACCGCGCAGCGGCGAGTCCAGGGCCGGTGCCCAGATCTCGATCTTGTTGTCGAAGAAGTAAGCCGCACCATTCGAGTAATCCTCGAAGTCTTTGAGGATAAACGACACTCTGCCATCGGGTTGATGCTGATAGAGCGACGTTATGGGTGCATATATCTCCTCGGCGATGCGCGCCACGACCTGGGCGGTCCGGCTGCTCCCTCGCCCTGTCGAATCGTGGTGAAAAACGACGTTGAAATGCTCCGTCTCGATCGTATACCAGTCGAGCGACGGACGGGCGTAGTCGTAGTACTGCGGCCCCACCTGGGCCCACGCCGCGACGGTCCCGAAGACGGCCGCGACGCAGAGGAGGAAGCACCTGATACTTGCAACCTGCAACCTGAGACCGCTCATCGTATCACCGCCATCTTTACCAGCATGGTATCCCGCGCTCCGTCCGAGGTGGACGCCGTAAAGCGCGCAAAATAGAGGCCGCTCTGGACCTCTTCAGCCTGCCATACGGCCTCGGTCGGCACGGCCGCGTAGACCGTGCCCATGTCTATTTCATGGATCAGCGAGCCGCCGCCGTCGACGATCGTGACCTCGACCCGGGCGTCTCGGGCGGTCCGAATGCGAAGGTGCGTGACCCCATCCTCGATCGGATTCGGCCAGTTGTAGGTCTCGCCCGCATCGATGAGGCGCGGATCGGGAAGCGGCTCAGGATCCGGCGCCGAATCGGCGGCGAGGCTGCCGTTCGTACGGGAGCCGTAGAGCGATCCCCACCAGATCCGTCCGACCGGACGCAAGACCCAGTCCTTGATCGACCCGTTCGAGGCGGTCGCAATCAGGCTGTCCCCCCGGAGGAGGGGCGTCGTCGAGATGCCCTCGCCGACCTCGAGAGGGAAGCCGTCCGCGCGCCGGCCGGCCCCATCGTAAGCGTGGAGGTATCCGTCTGCTGCAGCGGTGAGCACGGTCCATGCGTCGGCATCCTCGAACTCGAAGACGAGCGGCTGCCCGACGGCAGCCGCGGGCAGCTCGATCGGAAAGTCCGCCACCACGGCGCCCGACTGCGAGAAGGCAAAGAGGTGCGAACCGACACCGACCAGCACGTCGAGGCGGCCGTCCTCGTCGAGATCGACGAGCACCGGAAACCGCGAGAGCGGACCCTGCTCGCCGAAGCGCCTCGCCGCGGCAGTCGCCTGGATGCGCTGCGTGCGGCCGTCCGGCCTCAGCACGACGACCTCGCCGCGATTCGTCACGGGCACGGCGGCCACCGTGCCCGAGGGCTCGCTGCCCATCACCGGCTGGCCTACGGCCTCCTCCGGCCCGACGGTGTAGGACCACACCGTCTCGCCGAGCACGAGGCCATCCTCGCGGAACACGGCCGGCACGACGCCAAGCGGGGGATGCTCCCAGGTAGCGATGCCGATCGGATCGCCGGCCTGGACTGGATCCACGCTCGCTCCATGCCTCGCGGCATACACGTGCACGGTTCGTTCAGGGCTCCCGAACAGCACGTGGAATACCTCCTCGTCGCTTGCATAGACGAGCGGCGAGGCGGGCGTCATGTCCGCCACCTCTTCCGGGAGGCGGATGAAGCCCGGTGTGGACGTGTAGCCGTTATCCAGATTACGGAACGCGATCCGAAAGCCCTCCTCCGTGCGCTCGAGCGTCGCGAGCTCGCTGCCGGCGAAGAGAACCGGCGCGGCCGCGAGAGCGCCTCGTCCAAGGAGGGCTGGCCGCCCCCAGGCGGCCACGGCTACGCTGTCTCCTCCATAAAGCACGACGTAGTCATCCGTTGCATACAGCTTCGATCCCTCCCCTGTGTCCGCGAGCGCTCCGCTCAGCGCCTCGAGCGTGGGATCGCCGAGCGGGCTGATTCCCGCAACCCGCTCGCGCCGGTACATAACCGACATTTCGGCCGCGGGATCGGAGAATTCCTCCAGCACGATGAAGCTGGGACCGCCCGCGTTCGTCTCGCTGCTCGGAAAGGTATCGGGGCCGAATCGGTTCCGGTACAGGCGGATTTCCCGCCCGCCCGTCGTTTCGACGACGACCGGGTTGCCGCGGTAGAAGAAATCGAACGGCGTACCGAGATCGGCTCGTGGGGCGAAGGGGTTGTTGGACGGAAAACCGATGTCCTGCGCCCCGTCGGCCTCCTCGAGGTCAACCGCCCGGCGCGTTCCGACATTCACGGCATTCTCGATCAGCCCCCTCCGCATCCGGCGCTCGTCGACATGCCAGACCAGGATTCCCCCGTTCAACTCATTGTCGTTTTCATCCAGCCCGCCGGGCAGCGCCCAGTCGTAATTGTCGACCCCCACCACGACGCCGCCGACAAACCCGGTGATCACCGCGTTGTTGAACGACTCGTCACCATTCTCGACGTGCTGTTCCGTAATGGCACCGTCCTTCCATACCCGAAGCGTGAGCCCGTCCCGCTCCGGATCCCGAAAACGATTTTCGACGAGGAAGTACTCGGCGTCGGAGATGAGGGCACGCGCCGACTCGGAAGCGTCCGGCAGCGACATCGCTCTCAATCTCACCGTCTCCGGTCCGGATCCCGTCAGATCGACAGGCTCGGTCCATCCGAGATAATACTTCGTCCACGCCATGGGCTCCGGGGGAAACAGGCCTCCGTAGGCAAAAATGCCCTGGGCGTCCATCAGTCCGAAGGGTCCGATCGCACTTTCGCCGCTCTCGACGTCAAACAGGTCGGGTGCTCCGAGAAAGTTGAAAAAGCTGGCTGCCAGCATGCCGTTGATCGACAGCTCGAGCAGATAAGGTTGATTCGCAACGAAGTCGGTGCCGCGCCGCGTTTCCGTGCGGGGCACAATCATGGAATGCCCGACCGGAAAGCCGTTGAAGGTCGCACCCGCTGCCCCGAGCCGATCGAGCGTCTGCTCGTCGAAATAGATGGACGGCAAATCCTCCGGCGTCTTGTCGAGCGTCAATCCGATCAGCTCGATGTCTCGACCCACGCCGGCGTGAAAGAGTACGAGGGCGGTGCGGTCGGGCATGAAGCCGCTCATGTCGAAGTTCGACTGCTCATCGGCCGACGTCCACGCGTCGTGGACCAGGCGCGCCAGTTTGGCCCGTTCCTCGTCGCTGTCGGCATGGAGACCCGTCGGCGCATACCGCCCCATCCGCTCCGGCACTCGAACGACCTCCGGAATGAGATGGGTCCGCACGACCGTCCTGCCGTCGGAGACGCGCCCTACGTAATGCTCCAGAAAATCGAGATGCGCCTGGAAATACGCCGCGTCGTGCGGGAGCGGATCGACCGAAGGTTCGAGCCCGCCGAACAGATCCCCGCCAAACGTACCGTCACCGGTGGTAAACCGCGTCGTGTCGGGCTGGAACTCGACGCGCAGCGCGACGACGTCGTAGCAGGATGCGGCCGGTCGCCGCAGCTCCGCGCCTCCACGGCCGACCGGCATGCGCACCTCCGGACACCGGCCGGAGGCGTCGATCGAAGCGGCCTGCTGGGCACGCGCCGGGTGAGCAACGTATGCCGCGCACGCGGTCGTCATTAACACGATTCCCCACAGGACGACGAGCCGAACGAGGCATACTGCGTGCCGGTCGCCGATCTTGTTCATTTCCGCTGCGGACGGTCCTCGTGGAAAGGGCAACACGTGACTCTCCGAAGACCGGGTCCGCGGTGTACCTCTACTGGCTACTGCAGGAAACTGAGAAGGAGCGAGAACCGCATCGTATTCGCGAGCGGGTGGTCTTCCTCGAGGGCGTAGATGTACGAGAAGTCGACGCCGATGATATTCCACCGAATGCCCGACCCGAAGGTCAGGAACTTGCGGTTGCCGTTGTACGGGTTCTCGTAGAAGTAGCCGGCGCGCAGGGCGAAGAGGTCCCGGTACCAGTACTCGAGCCCGGCGCCGACTGTCATCTGCTCGAATGCATTCAGCGACTCGAGCTCCGCGTTCTCGTCGCCCGTGGCGTTCGTCTGCACCTCTACAGGCTTCCATCCGGTAAGCAGCGCCTTGTAGAACGGATCCGCCCTGTTGCCGCCGCTGACGGTGTCGGGTTCGACGTGGATCAGCATCTTGTTGAAGTCCTGGGCGAGCGTCAGCTTGTTGTACTCGTCGAACTCGAACGTGACGGCGTATCCCAGGCGGAGGTTCTGGGGGATGGGGTCGGACTGACCCTGGTCCGAGTACTGAATTTTCGGACCCATGTTGGCAAGATTGAAGCCGAGGTTGATGCCGACGTCCGTGCCGCCCATGCTGAACCGGGGCACGCGGTAGAGACCGGCCAGGTCGAATCCGAGCGTCACGCCTGCTCTCGTCTCCTGCGCGCCTACGGTCTGCCCAGGGGCCAGATTGGAATAGATCAGGCGTGCGCCCGTCCCCAGGGCCAGGTTCTCGGTCACGCTCGTGCCGTAAGAGGCGCCGAGTGCCAGGTCATAGGAGCGGAACGTACCTGTCGGATTGTTCTGCGCGTCACGCCCCTCGTGCTCGCCGAGGAACAGATACGTGAGATGGGCGCCGAACGTACCGATGCCGTCGACCCGGTGCTTGGCGGTGAGGTATTCGTAGAACAGCCCCGCGTTGAACTCGGGCAGCCAGTTCGAATGCGTCAACGACGCCTCCGTACCATCCTGTGCGGCCAGTCCCGCCGGATTCCAGAAAATCGCATTGGCATTGTCACCGAGCGCGACGCCGGTGTTGCCCATGCCGGCCGACCGGCTGTCAGGTTCGATCTGCAGGAAGACGACGGCGGCGCCGCCGATCTGAGCACTCGCCGACGGGGCAAGCGTGAGTGCGACGAGCGCCGCGAGGAGCGCTATCGGATACGACGTACGGTTCATGTTGAGAAGCATATCTTTGGTCGGTTTGGTGCGTCCGTCGCCCGCTGTAGGGCGCGAATCAGGTTGATTCCGGTGCGAAGTCATCCGGCGCCGGCGCGGTGGACCGCGGTGGACGTCCAGCCGAATACCAGAAGCGACTAACGTCGACGCCGAGATTATTGATTCTATTGAGGTTCGATTAACGAATAATTGCCAGTTTCTCAATGCGTTCGGCCACGTGCCGCTCCCCGTCGAGGCCTTCGGCGACGACGCGTACCTTGTAAAGGTAGATGCCCGACGCGAGCGGATTGAGGTCCTCGTCGCGACCGTCCCAGGGCACCTGCACGGGGCCCGCCCCGAGCATGCCGGCCGGGAGGGCCTCGTCCGCGCCGATCGTTCGAATGGGTCGCCCCGAGAGCGTGTAGATCCGGATCTGCACGTCGGCGGACGTGCCGGACGGCTGGTTATGTTCGAACACGAACCGGGTCTGCCCGCTGGTCGGATTCGGATAGTTGTAGACGTTCTGGAGCACGACGTCTCGGCTCGAGGAGACGAAGAAGTCCAGCGACTCGGTGCTCGAGTTATTCAGAACGTCCCAGGCCCGAACGGACAGCGAGTGCGGTCCGTCGTCGAGTTCGATCGAATATTCTTCCAGCGGAAAGTCGACGCGTCCGCTCCGATATGAATTCGGGTCGCTCTCGAAACGCCCGCTTATGTCGACCGCGTTCGGTTCGTCGCCGTCGACGACGAGCAGCATCTCATGCCCGACGCCGGCACCCACCGTGTTGATACCGCTGTCGTCGCGCAGCTTGACGATCAGGCGGGGGTGTTGCGGCGTCAATCCGCCTGAAACGAATGTGGTATCGTTCAGGTAGAGAGCGATCTCCGGTCCGACCGCATCGTCCGGCGGGTTCGCCGCCGTCCCGCCGACGATCGCATTCTCCGTATATCCGACCGCCTGACGCTCGGTCCCGTGGGCGTAGGCGCTTACCCGGCCCGGCTCGTCGCTGTAGGAAATGTCTTTCGGCACGACGAAGGTGGCTTCGAAGCGCCCCCCCGTAACCGGCACGATGCCGCGCCAGATCAGATCTTCGCGCACCGTATAGTAGTCGCGCGGCATCGCGGCGCGGACGGGAAGCTCGACCCGGCGCTCGGCGTCGAAAACGGTAAGGTTCACTTGACCGTCGAAGTTGGCATCCGTCTCGCCGGAACGCGTACGGACGCTTCCTTCCACGGTGACCTCGTCCAGCGCACGGAGCCTCGGCGTCTCCTCGATCGGCGCGCCGTCGATCGTCTCCACCGCAGCCTCCCGCTCCGGGAAGCCCACGCGCAACGTCGGGTCGCCCAGTAGATTGAACTTGCGGTTGTTGCCCTGAAGACCGGCCATCGTGTTTTTCGTGCTCAGGAGAATGTCGCCGAGCCGCCGTGCCTGTCCGTCGGCCGTTTCCCGAAACATCTCGTCGTTCAACGCCCGATTGAGTCCGACGTTGAGCGTATTGATGCCCGATGAGGTGTACACGAGACGAACCGTCGTCATCAGCGCGATCGATCCTCCGGAGGGGTTGAGCAGCAGGGCTTCCGCCGCGCTCTGTTCGTCGC
>CAZXHQ010000016.1:10577-16815 GCA_964640145.1 uncultured Rhodothermales bacterium
ATCGATCCTCCGGAGGGGTTGAGCAGCAGGGCTTCCGCCGCGCTCTGTTCGTCGCCGAGGTCCCACCATCCAAACGAGCACGTGGCCGTGATGAAGATCGGAAGTCGGTCGTAATTGCGCATCGCGAGGGCATCCTCTTTCGTGAAGATGTCTTCCTGCGCCAGGCTGAACTCGCCGCCGTGGCCGCTGTAGTTCATCACGAGCACGCCGTCGTTGAATGCCGACTGCAGGTCGCGCTCGACCCCCGGCAGCCGCCACCCGTTGAGAAACTCACGCGTGTAGGAGATGCCGTACACTTTACGGACGTTCATCCACGGGAATTCATGCTGGATGAGCTCTGCAACCACGTCGGCATTCTGCGTATGGAGGTCGGGCGTAAATTCCCGTTCCGGCCGGATTCCGTTGTAGGCGTCATCGGCCACGAAGAGGTATCGCGAGCGCCAGGGTCCGTAGGTGGAGGCACTTTCGTAGTGCTTGATCTTCTCCACCATGACGGCGGCCTCCTCGCTCGTCTGCACGGGAATGCGTCCGATGCCGATATCGACGCGCTCGCTTCCGACCGCCTCCGGGCGGCCGGGCCAGGGCCATTCCCCCTCTCCGACGTCCAGCAGCCCGTAATAGTCGTCGCTGGTATAGGATTCGTTCGGGTCGAACGACTCTTCCGTCTCGTACGGCGGTATCCAGTTCGTCAGTTCGGCCTGCTGCGTCTCGTTGCCGAGGTTGCGGTAGTTGAAATGTCCGTCGCCAAAGAGCAGCGCGTAGCGCAGCGGAGCACCTGCCTCGGAGCCCCTGTCGTAGTGAAAACGCAGGTAGTCGCGAATCCCCCGCACGTCCTGCTGTCCGCCCGAAAACTCGTTGTAGACCTCCTGGACGTCGGCCACGAGGACGCTCAACCCGTCGTCGCGCCGGATCTGGGCCAGCTCTTCGGCGGCGGACCGGAAGGCGTCGGGTACGACGATGACGAAGTCCGGATACAGATCCGGCGCGTGGAGGTTTTGATTCGACACGCGCTGGACCTGCGCGGACCGCAGGGCGCGCACATTGGCGGGGCGGAATGCCACGAGCTCGCGTGGACGGTCCGCCTCCGTGACCTGAATCTGCAGGTGGTACGTATCCCCCTGGGTCCGCACCCCGAGGCGGCGAATCGCGCCGTGATGGGTCACGTCCCACACCTGCGGCGCCTGGCTGAAGCCGTCGAGCAGGAACTCGAACCGGCCGGTTTCCCCGCCGGGCGTCGCGAAATGAAGGGAATCGGCCGACGCCGTGAGCCTCTGCGTGAAGAAGGCCCGGACCCAGTCGGCGGCGGCTTCGGGCACGTTGAGGGCATCCTCGTCGAGGCGCATCGATAGGTTGACCGGTTCGGCCAGCGGGACCTCATGCGTAAACTGGGCGACGCCCGGCACCGCGATGGGGGACGTCTCGCTGGTCGTCACGCTTCGGCGAGCTTGTAGCGACCCCGCGGACGCTCCGTTAGCCTCGAACAGAAGCCGGGCGGCGGGGTTCGACCGGATGGCGGCGCGAACGCGGAAATCGATTCGTCCGCTCGCACGTCCGGTAAGGACGACCTCGTTGAGCAGCGTCCGCGTCTCATCGCTCCGGATCGTGGTCGTGACCCAGGTATGGCCGGTCTCGTTCTCCTTGCTCCACATGAACTCGTCGAAATCGACGAAGAACCGCCCCTGCACTTCCTCGAAGACCCGGACGTCTCCATACGCCGGGTACGGTTCCTCCTCTAGCGACGCACCGTCCGCATCGTCGATTTTGATGAAATAATAGTTCTCGGACGCGAACGGATGCACGTAGTGCTCCCAATCACCCTCGTAGGTCCATCCGGACGGTCCCTTGCCGTAGAATACTACGCCGTCGTCCGCATCGAAGCGGCCGTCCCCGCCGCCGATGCGCAGCACGGCGTTCTCGACGAGATCCGCGGTCCGAGACGCCGCATTCGCTGCCGGGACGGGCGCGCCTCCATTGCCGTAGATGCGCACGTGGTTCGGGTCGATGTCGTCAGGCGACCGGTCCAGCTCGGGAAGCGAAGCCAGAAACGCCCGGTCGATCCGATACATACCTGTTCGCGTAATTGGAATCTTGTAGATGGCGCCTTCTGCCAGCACGCTCTGCTCCACGTCGAGATGCGGATTTCGGGCCGCGGCCACCCGCAGCCGAGGCGCTGCGGCCAAATCGGCCGACGCCCCGAACCGAACGGCCACGCGGACGCGCCGAACCCGGCGGACGGTGCCGTCCTCGTATGAAAGGAGCCGCACGCCCACGTTCACGACCGGACGGCCGCGGCTCGTACCCAGTCCGTCGGCCCATGCAACGGGCCCTCCTGCCGCCCGAGCGGCCAGCGTATCCCCCTCCGGCAGATCGATCTCGTCGTACTCCCCGGCAAGAAGGGTGACCGCCGGGCTGCGCAGTGACGGCAGCTCGACGGTCTCAGAGACGACCGGCACGCCCAGGCTCAGGGCGCGCGCGGACGCCGCCGTAAAGCTCGAAATCGAAGTGGAATCGATGACCGAGCGCATGGTCGCGGGCCAATTCGCCGTAACTTCCACGACCACGCCGTCATCCGAGGACTCCACCGTGCGGACGTCCACGTCCTGCCCGGCGACCGGGCGCACCGAGACGACCAGGAGCACGACGGCCAGGAAAATCCAGATGTGAGCGAAACGAGCGCTCATGGGATGAATCGGGCCCGCACGACCTCTATGCCGCGGCTCGGGCACCTGCTGTTACGAACGATTAGAATAGCGTCTATCCGCTAGAAAAACGGTGACCAGGCTTCGTAACAGTCTCTATCGATAGGCGGGAAGAATGTGAGTGCTATCGGGTCCGGTTGCCGAAAAGACAGTTGGCCGCGGCGGACAGGACTCCCGCGTCCGACCGGGCCGAAACGCCCCGCTCAGAGGCGTCTTGTAAGAGCGTTTGATCGTCAAGTTCCGTCTGATGGCCGCCCGTCCAGATACACCGCGATTTCGTCCCGGAGAGCCGTCAGACGGCGGAGCCCCTCGGCCACACGCTCGCTTGCTTCCTCGATGTCTCGGACGGGTTGTACGACGTCGTCGTCCAGATCCATCACCTTAGAGAGCTCCAGCAAATACTGCGCATTTCCGGAGACGATCGCGAGCGGATTGTTCGTGTCGTGGTAGATGCTCGAGAGCACCTCCTGGAGCATCCGTATCACGTCTTCCGGATCCGTCGAGGTCTCGATGTTCGGGTTTTCCATGGGCGAACTCTATACACAAGGGGACGGACGAGTGACCAAGGCGGCGCCGGGGCCGCATCACAACTCCTCGAGAGGCCGCGCATTGCGGATCTCGATGCCCCGGTCCGTACGCCGGGGCGTACCGACGGTCGTGACCGGATCGTGCTCGAAAAAAAAGTGCCATCCCTCGTCCGTCGCCTGTTCGAGAAAGGCCCGCTTTTCTTGGAGCGTGACGAGCGGACGGACGTCGTAGGCCATAATCCAGGCCTCTCGCAAATGTGCCGTCGTCGGCAGCAAATCGGCGACGAATACCAGCGTGCGCTCCTCGTCGGATATCTTGACGAGCTGTTGGGCCTGCGTATGTCCATCGACCGTCATGACCTCGACGTTCGCAAAAAGCGTACCGGGTCCGTCGACCAGCTCCAACCTGCCCGACTGCGCCAGCGGCTCCAGGTTTTCATCAAGGAAAGAAGCGGCTTCGCGCACGTTCGGATCGCGGGCCCATTCCCAATGGGCGCGCTGGACGTGGTGGCGCGCGGCCGGGAAGGCCAGCTCCAACCCTTCCCGGGTGCGCTTCGTGCTGCCTCCGCAGTGGTCGAAGTGAAGATGGGTCAGGATGACGTCGGTAACGTCGGCGGGGGGAAATCCTGCCGCCTCGAGGGAACCATCGAGACGTCCCGCGCTGTGATCGACAGCGTAGATGTCGCGAAACTTGTCGTCGATCTTCTCGCCGAGACCGTTGTCGATGAGGACGACGCGCCCCTCCCCTTCCAGAAGCAGACAGCGCATATGCAGGGGAATGCGATTCCGGTCGTCCGCCTGGATCCGGCGCTCCCACAAAGGCTTCGGAACGATGCCGAACATGGCGCCGCCATCGAGTCCAAAGCGCCCGGTCTCGATGGTGTACAACTCGTAGGGTCCTATGGACGGCATCTAGGCCTCGCTGTCGTCTTGATTGTCGCTCCCCTCTTCCGGCGGAAAATCCCGAAAGTATCCGTTCGATCGAATCTTTCGGCGGACGTCCTCCATCTGTTCCACGCGCGGGATCAGATCCTCGAAGTGGTCGACCAGGTAGGCGATTCGGTCATTCTCGCCTGAGAGCTCCAGCACCTTCTGCTTCTGCTCGAGCGAAAGGCCGGCGTTGTGGGCCATGACGTAGGAGACGTCACGAACGCCCTGGTAGAGGCTGGGCCGGACCGTTCGTCCGGCAAGTTCGAGGAGCTTCATATGCTGGGTGATCGCACGCTCCTTGAGGTCGGTCCGCGGCGATTGCTGCGGATCCTCCAGCAGCTCCACCGTCGCCGTCAAATACGTCCGTTCCTGCCGGACATCCACCAGCCGGAAGCGACGCTCGCCTCGCACCAGGATATCCATCTTCCCGTCTTCGTACCGTGCCGTCACCTTTTCGATACGCGCCGTGCATCCAACATCGGCCATGTTGCCCTCCTCGAAAAGAATGACGCCAAAGGGATGATCGTACTCCAGGCAGTACGCTACGAGGTCCTGATACCGCGACTCGAAGATGTGGAGCGGCATCGTCTCGTTGGGATAGAGAACGACCCCGAGTGGGAAGAGCGGCAGCGAATCGGTGACGGACATAGGATGCGGAGCGCACCGGCTGGCAGATCGAAAATCAAGTTCATCATCGTAATGAAATCCACCGCTATCTGTTTCAGCCGGTACCCTCGATGCAGGTTCTCGAGCGTCGGCACGGCCCTCGGCCGAAGCCGCGGCTGACGCCGGCGCGGAACGATGTTCGACCGGAAGGAACGTCTGGAGGGTCCGCCCATCCTCTGCTGCACGGCGGCGGAGTGGAGGCGACCGATCCGAAGGCCGGGCCGTTGCATGGGCTCGAGCTTCGCGGTAATCTCCGGCCGCGTTCGGGCGTAGAAGAGGGGAGCGGCAGGCGACCGGACGCGCAAGGACGGTCCGGTCTGAAGATCGCCGTACCATGAGTCCATATGAGTCATCGACGTCAAAGCTTGTCCACGGAACGTATGCTGGAGCGGTTCTTTTCTAGGCGCGGCATCCGGCGGGTCCGCGCTGCCGGCCGGAGCTTCGTCGTGGGACTGATCATCGCGCTCGCGCTGTGCACCGGACCGGTCTGGGCGCAGCCCATCGATTTCGGCTCCGCCGACGATCCGCGAGAACAGCTCCAGCTCGTCTGGTGGCGATTTCAGAACAGTCTCGACCTGACGAGCGGGCTTTCCCTCATATCGGACCACTGGCGCGCCGGAATCGGAGCAAGTATGAATATCGTCACGCCGCTGCTGACGGCCCGGCTCGACGGGTCGCTGCGCGGAGGCATCTACGGCCGGTACGAGCCCGATTCGGATGAACTCTACGACCTGCTGCGGCTCATCGAATTCGCTCGCTATACGCCGCCGGCTCGATCCAATCTGTACCTCCGCGTCGGACACATCGAAAGAATGCGCCTGGGTACCGGCCACCTCGTGAACTTCTTTAACTCACGCGTGGCCTGGGACGAGCGGACCGTCGGTGTGGAAGCAATGTACAGCCGGGCCTTCGTCGACGTTTCCGGTTTCACCGACAACGTGCTGGCCAACGGCGTGATGGGCGGACGCTTGGCCCTCCGCCCCCTCTTCTGGCAAGGCGACGTGCGGACGCGGTCCTTTACGATAGGTCTCAGCTACGTCACCGACCTCCACACGCGAACCGCCCAAACCCTGGGCGTGACGGCCTACAACGTCGACATGAGCTTCAATGCACTGAGGTCGGGCGAAATTCGACTCGTCCCGTACTCCTCCTTCGCCTGGTACCCCGAATTCGGAAGCGGCATCGGATTCGGCGCCAACGTCGAGGCGGATAATTTCATCGACCTTGCCCGCTTTCGCCTGCGGCTCGCGCTGAACTACAACGGCCGTGAATTTATTCCAGGCTACATCGGATCCTTCTACCAGATCAGCAACCCCGCCGCACGCATTGTCGACTCACAGAAATACCTCGAAGGAGGGCGGGCCGTCGAATACGAAGGCGTCGAGCTGAAGGACGCCGCGGGAGGGAACGACTTCG
>CAZXHQ010000017.1:0-505 GCA_964640145.1 uncultured Rhodothermales bacterium
TTGCGCCGCGCTAGAGGTCAGGGCATGCGTCGCGGAAGACGGGGCATGCGCCCTGGCGGTTTGCGGCGGCGCGGGAGGCGCTTGCGTGGAGTCCGTCGGTGAACGAAGTGCCGGTGCGTGTACGATGACGCCTTCGGGGGCGGCTCCTGAGACCATCCATCCTTACCTGCGCCAATGGACGGAGGGCAGTACAACTCCGCCCGTGGCCGCGTTCCGATCCGGAATGCACGGCCACGTGGTTCCCGCCGTTTGAAAGAGCAGTTGCGGCGCGCTTCGCGGTCGGCAGTATCCGGCTGCATCCTCGCTCGTTCCGGGGGACTCAGCTCGCCGGCACGCGGATCGCCTGTACGGCAACACCAGGGTACGACTCGTACGATCCCGTTTTCGGGCAGCGAGCGCCTGGCCGGACAGAGAAGGAGGTAGTCTCCGACGCAACATGCGTCGACGAATCCTAGCAGCGGCGAAGCAGCGTACGCGGCGCCGCAGCAGCCTCCATACTCGCCGG
>CAZXHQ010000017.1:515-2076 GCA_964640145.1 uncultured Rhodothermales bacterium
CGGTACAGAGTTGTTGGTTTTCTGCTACTCAACCTGCGTCGCGGTTTTTGCTGGGTGCTGGTAAGCGGGGTCCGCGGCGCGACAGCAGCCTCCATACTCGCCGGTCCGACCCACTGGGGCGAAGGGAAGGGTAGCTTTCCGAGGTCCGAGCAGCCGGACCGCAATTCATTCATCCATTTCCCGGCTTGCCGGTCGCGATCCCATCCAGGTGCGGCCGCCGCCGCCTCACTCGGAGCGGTGGTCTCCCCCGAGAGTGCGGCGTCGTACGGAGGGAAGGCCGGCAAAGCCCGGCGGCATACGATGGTGCTAACATGATTGACATTCATCACACAGGACATAACGCGGGATGCCGCCACGAACGGCGTCACGATCCGCTTCATTGCGTTGTACCGCCATACATGCTGGAATGTATCCTGGCGAATGGGACCGAGAAACAACGCAAGCTGGCCAAAGAGACTCTGGAAACGGACAACGAGATTCGCGGTCGGCGGCTGAACAGGCAGGAGGCTCGATCGACCGTTCGCTGGGCGGACCGAATGCGAGAATTCGGCTTCAAGGCCTCGCCGTGGCGAGCTATAGAGGCCTTCGTGCCGGATCGCTGCGTATACGATGCCGAGAACACTCGCCGCCTGCCGGGAGAAAAGGTGCGTGCCGAGGGCGACCCGCCTTCGGAAGACGTGGCCGTAGATGAGGCGTACGACGGCCTCGGCGCGACCTTCGAGCTCTTCGCGGAAGAGTACGGACGGAACTCGATCGACAACCGAGGCATGCGTCTGGAAGCCACGGTGCATTACGATCGCAACTACGACAACGCATTCTGGGATGGGCGGCGGATGGTCTTCGGCGACGGCGACATTTTCAATCGATTCACGGCTGCCGTCGACGTCATCGGTCACGAGCTGACGCACGGCGTAACCGAGCGGACGGCCGGTCTTATCTACTGGGCTCAGTCGGGCGCGCTGAACGAGCACGTATCCGACGTGTTCGGTTCGATCGTCAAACAACGGCAGCACGGCCACGCGGCCGATGATGCGGACTGGTTGATCGGCGCCGAACTGCTGGAGGGTACGGACATCGACGGCGTGGCGCTCCGGTCCATGAAGGATCCCGGCACGGCGTATGACGATGCGCTTATCGGCAAGGACCCCCAGCCGGGCCACATGGACGATTACGTTCACACGTTCAGCGACAACGGTGGGGTCCACATTAACTCGGGCATACCCAACCGGGCGTTCTTCCTGGCTGCCACCAGCATCGGAGGGTTTGCCTGGGACGAGGCCGGCCTCGTCTGGTACGAGACCCTGACGGGTCCGTTCATGCGTCGAATTATGCAGTTCCGGGCTTTTGCGTGGCTGACGGTCTACACAGCCGCGCAGCTCTTCGGGCCCGGCGATCACGTCCCAGAAGCCATCTATGAAGCCTGGCAGGAGGTCGGGGTGCTTCCGCCAACGTTGACTTAGTACTTAGTACTTAGCCGCGCGCCGCATCGAGCGCCGTAAAAGTGTCGGAGGAGTGCCGTGAAAGTGCGTTTTGAACGGTCCGGCGGTTTCGCGAATATCCG
>CAZXHQ010000017.1:2176-14041 GCA_964640145.1 uncultured Rhodothermales bacterium
GGAGGAGTGCCGTGAAAGTGCGTTTTGAACGGTCCGGCGGTTTCGCGAATATCCGCCTCACGAAAACGCTGGATACTGCGTCGATGACGAAGGAAGAGGCGCAGGAGCTGGCTCGGCTCGTCGAGGAGGCCGATTTTTTCGATCAGTCGTCCGCGCCGGGAGCGGTTCGAGGTGCCGACCGGTTCCAGTACGCCGTGACCGTGGAGTCGGAAGACGGCCGCCATTCGGTGCGGATCGGCGAGGAGGCCGTGCCGGAAAAACTTCGTCCGCTTCTCGACTACCTGACCGACAAAGCAACCGAGCGGTAGGCCTCGCCGCCGACGGCTCGTCGACCTTCATGTTGAACCAACTGAAACGCAAATGGCCATGAGAGAGGCACGTAACTCGAGACAGGGAAGACAACGAGGCACCTCACGCTGGCGAGCGCGGCAGCGCCAAAGAGAACAGACACGGCGCCAGCGCCAGGGATGGCGTGAATTCGTTCTGGAGATGGCCGACTGGACGGCAACCGCGCTTCCCGGGCGCTATGAAGGGTCCGTAAAGAGGGAGTCGGATGGAGCCACGTTCGAGCGCGCCATAGAACTGGGCGCATCGACCGGCAACAAGCAGTCGATCCGCATTTTCGAACAGGTCGGCGGGAGTCTCCCCTCGACGCCCCAGCATGCGGGCGATGCATTCATAATCGGCAGCAGCGCCGTCTTTTTCACCACCAGCGACACCGTGGCCGAGCGCCGATACTTCAGCCTCGTCTTCGGGAACTTCATGCTCAGCTTCAGCACCTCCGTATACCACGACAACCGGCCCGACGTCAAGCTGGTCGGGGTACTTCGGAAAACGTAAGAACGGCTCGAAGCGAATATTGGACTCAGAGCAGTACGTCAGGGAGGGTAAAGGTCATGCCATATAGATCGCAATGGTTTCGGAGAAGGATGCAGCGTCGCCGCGGGCGGCTCATGCGTTGGATGAAAGCGTGGCAGGGAGGTGAGGAGCCTGGGGAGCGCGCCACCGACCGGAGGAGGCAATCCCGTGCTCATCCCGGCGCAGACTATGACGAAGCGGAACGACGCGCCGCACGGGGCCGAGAGGATAACATAGCCGACTACGACAAGGTGACGGCCGTATCCGGGCAGGCCAGGAAGAAGCCGACCTCCTCGAGGACGAGCGCTCGGCGTGCTTCGGCGCAGGATAAGCGGAAGCTGCTCTTTTCGATATTCGACGCGATGGAGGGCAGCGACGAGGAGTTCATCGCGGATGGACGTCCCCGCGTGGAGAATGTAAACGATCGTGCCAAGGCGCTAGGCTTTACCGAGGCTGACTTCGGACGGGAGGAGATCGACAAGGCCTTTGAAGCGTGGCAGTCCCGTTCCGACTAGACTGGGCCGTTGAAGAACCCGATGTAAACGCCGTCAGCAGGTCGCTACCGTAGTTGACACCTTTCATTCTTTCGGCTCAAATTCGTGCTGGACCTTTCCGTCCCTTTCTCATTCGTCGCTCTGACCCCTCCGGGGCTCTACGATCCCGCCATTGCCATCGCCGCGAGCCGCGCGGGCGGCATCGGGGTGCTGGACCTGGAGTACGCGCAAGACCGACCGCAGGCACAGGCTGCAATCACCCGGCTCGCTGGGCTGGCCCGGAATGCTTGCGGGGTGAAGCTCGCACCGGTCACCGACAGCTTCACCGAGCAGATCGTCGCCGACCTCCCGGATCGGGTGCGCGTTGTCATCCTCGCCCCGGCACCTATGGAGATGCTGGCGCGGCACGTACGCCTGCTGCGCAAGAGCGAGCGCACGATCCTGCTGGAAGCGACCGACCTGGAAGAGGCGAAGCGTGGCGAGCGCCTTGGCGTAGACGGGCTGATCGCGAAGGGGCACGAAGCGGGCGGGCGGGTCGGTGAGGAAACCACGTTCGTGCTGCTTCAACGATTGCTGGCCCGCGCGACGCTTCCGGTTTATGCCCACGGGGGGATAGGGCTCCACACGGCACCCGCATGTTACGCCGCGGGAGCATCGGGAGCCGTCCTGGATGCGCAGCTCTTTCTGGCTCGCGAATCGCCGCTTTCGACATTAACGCGCGAGCAGGTCGCCCGTATGGACGGCAGCGAGACGGAGTACCTGCGCGACGGAAAGAAGGGCGGCTACCGGCTCTATGGCCGTCCCGGGCTGGCGTCTGTCGAGGCCGTCCGGCAGTACGGGCCGGACATGCGGGCGGCCGTCAGGGAACGGGCAGGGTGGAGTCGTGAGGACGTGTGGCTGCTCGGTCAAGACGCGGCCTTTGCCGCTCAGCTGGCGGATCGGTATCGGACCGTAGGCGGAATCCTGGAAGCATTTCGTTCGGCCATAGATCAGCACGTCCAGGCGGCGCAGCGGCTCCAGCCGTTGGGCGAGGACGGACCGCTCGCGCAGTCACACGGTACCCGCTATCCGATCGTCCAGGGCCCGATGACCCGCGTGAGTGATTCGGCCTCCTTCGCCGCGAGCGTGGCCGCAGGAGGCGCGCTCCCCTTCCTGGCACTCGCCCTGATGCGGGCGGACGAGGCCGACTCGCTGCTTCGAGATACGCGGCGTATGCTCGGGGACCGGCCGTGGGGCGTGGGCATCCTCGGATTCGTGCCTTCCGATCTTCGGCACGAGCAGCTTGCCGTCATTCGATCGCACCGCCCGGACTTCGCGCTCATCGCCGGGGGGCGGCCGGATCAGGCGTTGACGCTGGAGGAAGCGGGGATTCCGACCTACCTGCACGTTCCGTCCCCGCGACTGCTTCAGCTTTTTGCAGAGCACGGCGCCAGGCGCTTCATCTTCGAAGGACGCGAGTGCGGAGGTCATGTCGGGCCGCGCGCGAGCTCCGTGCTGTGGAACGTGATGATCGAGACGCTGCTCGAAAGCCTGTCCGATGAGGAGCTGGCCGACTGTCACGTGCTCTTTGCCGGCGGCATCCACGACGCTCGCTCCGCGGCGATGGTGGCCGCGATGGCCTCCCCGCTGTGCCAGCAAGGAGCTCGTGTCGGGGTCCTTCTTGGCACGGCATACCTCTTCACCGAAGAGGCCGTTTCCACCGGCGCCATCACGCCGGCTTTTCAGCGCGAAGCCGTCCGATGCGACCGAACCGTGCTGCTGGAATCCGGCCCCGGCCACGCTACGCGCTGCGCCGAAACGCCGTTCGCGAGCGTGTTCGAGCAGGAGCGGCGCCGGCTGCAGCATGAAGGCGCCGCGGCCGAGGCGATCCGGGAGACGCTCGAAAACTTGAATCTCGGAAGGCTTCGGATTGCCACCAAAGGCATCAACCGCCATCCCAATTACGAGGTCGACCCGCAAGCTCCCAAATTCGTAACGCTAAGCGAACGAGAGCAGCGGGACGACGGCCTCTTCATGATCGGCCAGGTAGCCGCCTGCCGCGACGAGGTATGCACCATCGACGCTCTTCACCGAGAGGTGTCCGTGGAGGGATCGAAGCGCATCTCGCAATTGCCCGTGCCGGGCTTGACGCGATCCGAACTCCGCCGCGACGAGACGCCATTCGACGTGGCCGTCATCGGAATGGCCTGCATCCTACCGGGAGCAGCCAACCTGGGAGCGTACTGGGAGAACATCCTGAATAAGGTCGATGCCATCACCGAGATTCCGGCCGACCGGTGGGACTGGCGCACCTATTTCGACGAGGATCCGAAGGCCAGGGACAAGATCTATTCGCGCTGGGGGGGCTTCATCGACGACGTCCCGTTCGATCCGGTTCGCTACGGGATGCCGCCTAACTCCCTCGCCTCCATCGAGCCGCTTCAGGTTCTCACACTGGAGGTGGTGCGCGCGGCGCTCGACGACGCAGGCTACCTTGGGCGTCCCTTTCCCCGCCGGCGCACGTCGGTAATCCTGGGCGCCGGAGGCGGTACGGCGGCGCTGGGAAATCGGTACGCGGTGCGATCGGCTCTGCCTATGTATCTGGGAGCCGATGCCGCCGGCGCGATGGCCCGGCTGCCGGAGTGGACCGAAGATTCGTTTCCCGGCATTCTCCTGAACGTGGCCGCAGGGCGCGTCGCCAACCGATTCGACCTGGGCGGCGTCAATTACGTCGTCGATGCAGCTTGCGCGTCGTCCCTCGCCGCTGTACATCTGGCCGCCAGGGAATTGGAAGCCGGCACGAGCGAGATGGTAATCGCCGGCGGCGTCGAGGCGGTGCAAGAACCGTTCGGCTACCTTGCCTTCAGCAAGACGCACGCCCTCTCGCCCACCGGACGCTGCCGCACCTTCGACGCCGGCGCAGACGGGATCGCCATCAGCGAAGGACTGGCAATGCTGGTGCTCAAACGGCTCGAGGATGCTGAACGCGATGGGGACCGGGTCTACGCCGTGATAAAGGGAATCGCGGGCTCTAGCGACGGGAAAGACAAGGGGCTGACGGCGCCGCGCCCGGAGGGCCAGGCCTTAGCCCTGGAGCGAGCGTATGAAAAGGCAGGTTTCTCCGCTTCCACGGTAGGTCTTATCGAAGCGCACGGAACCGGGACCGTGGTCGGCGACAAGACGGAGGTCGCGGTACTTCGAAGCGTTTTCGAGGCCTCGGGCGCCGCACGGCAGCAGTGCGCCATCGGGTCGGTCAAGTCGATGATCGGCCACACCAAATGTACGGCAGGAGTGGCGGGGCTGATAAAGGCCGCGCTCGCTCTGCACCATAAAGTCGTCCCGCCTACGCTTCATGTCGAGACGCCCAACCCCGAGGCGCGCTTCCCGGAGAGCCCCTTCTACGTCAATACGGAGGCGCGCCCGTGGATTCACGGAACGGGCGACACCCCGCGCCGAGCAGGCGTGAGCGCCTTCGGCTTCGGCGGTACCAACTTTCACGCGGTCCTGGAAGAATATACCGAGAGCGTCGTGAGCGCGGATCGTACGGCTACCCTGCCGTCGTGGCCGGCGGAGCTGATGATCTGGAGGCGCGCTGGCCGTGAGCCGCTGTGTGAGGCCCTGACATCGCTCGCGGAGGCGCTGAGCAGGGGCGCCCGACCCTCGCTGGCCGACCTTGCGTACACACTGTGGCAGCAGGCGCGCGACGAGACGGGCAGCACGCTCGCCCTCGTAGCGACCTCCCTGGAGGATCTTCGGCAGAAGCTGGCCTTTGCGCTGGAAGCGCTGCGGAAGCCGGACGCTTCGATACACGATCCCCGCGGCCTCTATTATACCGAGGCGCCGCTCGGGCCGGCAGGCCGGCTCGCGTTCCTGTTCTCGGGCCAGGGCTCGCAGTATCCCGGCATGCTCTCCGAGCTCGGGCTTCATTTCGACGAGGTGCGCTTGCCGTTCGAGCGAGCGGATCGCGTGCTGGCCGAGCGTTTTCCGGAGCGCTTGAGTACGCGCATTTATCCGCCGCCTGCATTCACGACTGACGAGCGGCAGGCTCAGCAACGTGCGCTCACGCAGACGGACGTTGCCCAGCCCGCGCTCGGCGCAGCGGGTGTTGGGCTCTATCGACTGCTGCAGCGTCTCGGAGTGCGGCCTGATCTCGCGGCGGGTCACAGCTACGGAGAGTACGTAGCGCTCTGGAGCGCAGGCGTCTTCGGAGAGGAAACCCTCTACCGCCTCTCGGAGGCCCGGGGACGAAGCATCATCGATGCGGCCGAAGGCGGGCTGGGTACGATGGCTGCCGTACGGGAAAGCCTCGAGCGGGTTCGCGAGCTGCTGTCCCCTCTGGATGACGTCTGGATCGCCAACGTAAATGCGCCGAAGCAGACGGTCATTTCCGGCACGCTCGAGGGGATAGACCGGGCCGTCGATCGCCTCGAGGGAGAGGGAATTGCCGCTCGGACCCTCACGGTGGCCTGTGCATTTCATTCGCCCCTCGTGGCCCCTGCGGGGGACCGACTGGCCGAGACACTGGCGAAGGTCGAATTTCAGCCCCCCCGGCATTCCGTCTACGCAAACGCGACGGCCTCGCCCTATCCGGACGAGCCGGAGGCCATCGCTTCCTTGTTGGGAGAGCACCTCGTGCGACCGGTGCGATTCGCCGAAGAGGTTTCCGCACTCCACGATGCCGGTGCGCGCATCTTTGTCGAGCTGGGGCCGAACCGCGTGCTGGCTGGTCTCACCGAACAGATCCTCGAAGATCGCCCTGACGTTGCGCTGGCCCTCGACGCCCCCGGCACGTCAGGTCTAGTACAGCTGCTGCGCGTTCTCGGGCGGCTGGCGACGCATCGTGTGCCGCTCGACCTCGACCGCCTCTTCGAGGGGCGTACGGTACGCCGGCTGCATCTGGGGGCGCTCGAAGACGAAACGCGCCCGCCTTCGCTCTCGCCGACGACGTGGCTCGTCAACGGCGGCCAGGCGCGCCCCGCGGCGTCCGATCCTCCATCCCGGGAAACCGGATCCGTCGCCGGACGGCAGCCTGTCCCGTCGCCCCTCCAGGCGGCGCCCCGTGCTGAGCCGCCCGCCGGCCCTCACGGCGGTGCACGGTCGATGCCTTCATGGCCCGTCGCGTCCAACGGCGCGGACTCGCCTGCTTCTCGCTCGCGTCAGGATTCGACGCGCGTCATGCAGCAGTTTCAGCAGATGATGAGCACGTTCCTGGAGACGCAGCGGGACGTGATGATGAGCTACCTGCACGGTTCCGGACAGGAGGCCGCGTCCGTCGAACCGACGCCGCCTGCTCGAAACCGTCCGGCCACCGCTGCGGATGCCGGGCTCGAAAGCGCGGCATCACGCCCGGAGCAGAAGGAGGCGTCACCAACGGAACAGAACGGGAGACCCGACGCCCCGCCTACCGAGCAGGGTAAGCCGTTCCCGATCGACAAAGACGACCTCACGGGGAAGCTCCTCAACCTGGTAAGCGATCGGACCGGATATCCCGTCGAGATGCTGGGTCTGGACCTGAATCTGGAGTCAGACCTGAGCATCGATTCCATCAAGCGGGTCGAGATTATCGGCGCTTTTCGACGGACGTACTTCTCCTCCGTCACGGAGCCGCCCCGTGACGCCATGGACCGGCTGACGGGCGTGAAGACCTTGCGCGAGATCGTGGACGTCCTCTGCACGCTCCACGAAGCGCCCCGTGCTTCCGATGCGAGCAGCCCGAGCACCGGATCCGCCGAGCGTGCCCCAGCGTCGTCGGACGCCGGATCTCCGCCACATGCTGCGGTGCCCTCCCGTACCGAATCCGCGGAGCGTGCGACGGTGCGCCCCCGCAGCGATTCCGCGGACGATGTCGCGGCGCCCTCCGGCGGCGGATCCGCGGCGCATGCCCCGTCTCCCACTACGAAGGTATCCTTGCGCGGGTCGCTCCCGCGGTTTCTGCTGACCCCGGAGGCGTCCCGGCTTCTTCCGGAGGGCGGCCTGCGGACCGTCGGAGTGCTGCTCCTCACCGACGACGAGCGCGGGGTCGCGGCGCACCTTGCGAAGATGCTGACCGATCAGGGCCGGCGGGTCGTCACGGTCGGAATGGGCAGCGCATTCGACGCATCCGATGAGGGCGCATTCCGCGCGGACCTGACGCAGGCCGGCGACGTGCAGCGCGTAGTCGCCGCCATTCGAGAGCGTCACGGGCCGATAGCCGGCGTCGTACACCTTTTGCCCCTTCGATCCGCGCCTCCGTTCGAGGAGATGGACGTCGGCGCCTGGCAGGAACGGTTGGCCCTGGAGACCAAGAGCCTGTTCCTGCTGGCGCAGTGTGCAGCCGCGGACCTTCGCTCTGCAGGTGAAGGCGGCTCCGCCCGGCTGCTGGCAGCGACGTCGATGGGGGGCACGTTCGGCAGTGAGAGCCCGGCAGCCATGCCGAGTCAGGGAGGGCTGTGCGGTTTCGTCAAGACGTGTGCGCTGGAGTGGCCTGACGTGTCGTGCAGGGTCGTCGACTTCGACCCACAGGAGGCTCCCTCGGTGATGGCGCTGCGGATAGCCGCGGAGATGGCCGCTCCCGGCGGCGACGTGGAGGTGGGCTATCAGGGCGACCGGCGCCTGGTGTTTCGCGTCCGCTCCGCGCCACTCATTGAAGAACGGGAAGAACGGGAATCCCGCCCTGAACTCGACGAAGACTCGATCATCCTCGTGACCGGAGGTGCCCGGGGCATCACGGCGGAGGGGGCGATCGAGCTGGCCCGCCGCTACCGACCCACACTCGTGCTGGTGGGCCGATCTCCGCTGCCTGCCGAGGAGGAGTCTTCGGAAACGGTGGGTCTGGAGGAACCGTCCGTTCTAAAGGCGGCGCTCATGGAGACGATGCGGCGAGGCGGTGAAGAGGTGGTTCCGGCCCGCGTGGAGGCGGTCTTCGCCCGGCTGCTGAAGGATCGGGAGATGCGTGCCGCCGTGGGCGCCATGCGGGCCGCAGGCGCGCGCGTCGCATACCATCAGGTCGACGTCCGGGACGCGGAGCGCTTCGGGGCCCTGATCGATCAGATCTACGACGAGTACGGACGCATCGATGGCGTCATCCACGGCGCCGGCGTCATCGAAGACAAACTGATCGTGGACAAGGAGCCGGATTCCTTCGACCGGGTGCTCGGTCCGAAGCTGCTGGGGGCCTTCACGCTTAGCCGGAAGCTGCGCCCGGCGACACTTCGATTTCTGGTCTTTTTCGGCTCCGTAGCCGGTCGCTTCGGCAATCGGGGCCAGAGCGACTATGCCGCTGCCAACGAGGCGATGAACAAGCTGGCCGTCAGACTCGATCACCTCTGGCCGGCGCGCGTGGTGGCCATGAACTGGGGTCCATGGGCCGGAAGCGGCATGGCGTCGCCAGAAGTCAGACGTCAATTCGCCGAACGAGGCATCCACGTCATCGACCCGTCCGAAGGCCGGCGCGCGCTCGACCTCGAGCTCTCCTACGGGCGCAAGGGCGACGTCGAAGTCGTGCTCGGTGCCGGACCGTGGGCAGCTAGTATTTCGGCCGATACGAGGTACACCGAGGTGGCTTTTCCTGAATAAGGCGGCTGGAACAAATAGGCCGGCTGGATCAGCTTACATACCCGCAATCATGCAGTCTTCGAGTTCCCAAATCGTGGCGTCGAACCGTTCGCCGAAGGACGACATTGCCATCGTCGGCATGGCCTGCCTGTTTCCGAAGGCACCGAACGTCCGGACGTACTGGCAGAACATTATCGACAAAGTCGACGCCGTCGGCGATCCGCCGGACGATTGGGAGGCGGAGCTGTACTACGACCCGGCATCGGATGAGAACGACCGGATTTACTGCAAGCGCGGCGGTTATCTGGGAGAGCTGGCCCGTTTCGATCCGCTTTCCTACGGCGTCATGCCGACGTCCATCGACGGCGGCGAGCCGGACCAGTTTCTCGCGCTGAAGGTCGCGCACGAGGCCCTCTCCGACGCAGGGTGCCTCGACGGCGCTCTCGACCGGACCCGGGCCGAGGTGGTGATCGGGAGAGGCACCTATATCAACCGGGGCTTTACGACCGTCCTTCAACACGGCGTAGTCGTCGACCGCGTTCTGCACATCCTCAAGCAGCTTCATCCGGAACATTCCGACGACGAGCTGCACCTGCTCAAGCGGGAGCTGAAGGCGAGCCTGCCGCCGTTCAACGCCGAGATGGCACCGGCGCTGGTACCCAACGTGATGAGCGGGCGCATCGCCAATCGGCTCGATCTCATGGGGGCGAATTACACGGTCGATGCCGCGTGCGCCTCCTCTCTGGTGGCTGTGGATCAGGGGATGCAGGATCTGCTCAACAGGCGGTGCGATCTGGCGCTCGTCGGCGGAGTGCACGCCTCGACTCCGGCCCCGATTCTGATGATCTTCTGCCAGCTCAACGCTCTCTCCCGAAGCGGGCAGATGCGGCCTTTCGACAGGAAAGCCGACGGGACGCTGCTCGGGGAAGGGCTCGGTTTCATCGTCCTGAAGCGCCGTGCCGACGCTGAGCGCGACGGCGACCGCATCTACGCCCTGCTGAAGGGCATCGGGACCGCCAGCGACGGACGCGCCCTGGGATTACTGGCTCCTCGCGTCGAAGGCGAGGCGCTCGCGCTGAAACGGGCCTACGATGCGGCGGGGGTCGACCCGGACAGCGTCGGTCTGATCGAAGCGCACGGGACCGGCACGTCCGTCGGCGATGCCGCGGAGATCGAAGCGCTCCGCTCGATCTTCGGCGCCGCCGATGCATCGCGCCCCCCGGTCGCGGTGGGGACCGTAAAGTCAATGATCAGCCACCTGATTCCGGCGGCCGGCATCGCGGGGCTCATCAAGACCGCCCTCGCCCTCTATCACAAGGTGCTGCCTCCCACCCTGCATTGCGACGAGCCGAACCCCGAGCTAGAGTTGTCGGCGACGCCATTCTACATCAATACGGCGACGCGTCCGTGGATTCACGGGGCGCCGACGCCTCGGCGTGCAGGAGTGAACGCCTTCGGCTTCGGAGGCATCAATGCGCATGCCATCCTGGAGGAGCATCAGGACCCTTCAGAAGCCCGGCAGCCCAAGCTGCAGCATCTCTGGGAGACGGAAGCGTTCCTGCTCCAGGCCGACTCGCGGGAGGCGCTCGTCATGCAGGCCGAGCAGCTCCGGGACTATGCAGCCGGAACGCCGGACGTGATGTTGAAGGATCTCGCCTACACGCTCAACACGACGTCGCGGGCTGCGCCCTATCGTCTCGGACTCGTGGCCGGCACGGCGAAGGCGCTGATAGAGAAGCTCGACCGGGCGCTGGAACGCCTCTCCGATTCCGGCTGCGCGCGCATTCAGGATCCTCAGGGTATCTATTTCTTCGAGGAGCCGCTCCACAGGCAGGGAACGCTTGCGTTTCTCTTTCCCGGCGAGGGCTCGCAGTACCCTCACATGCTGGACGATCTTTGCATACACTTTCCCGAAGTGCGGGCGTGGTTCGATCTCCTCGACCGGGCGTTTGCCGGGAAGCGACAGCGGCTTCCCAGCCAGATCATTTTCCCTCCGCCCGGCACGGATGCGGAAGCCGAGGACGGACTCTGGCAGATGGATTATGGGCCGGAGGCGATTTTTGCAGCCAACCAGGCCCTGTACGGCCTCCTGCAGTCGCTCCATATCGAACCCGATGCGGTCGTCGGCCACAGCACGGGAGAATATTCCGCCCTCGTGGCGGGGGGCGCCAGTCCGATCGAGCCCAGAGAGCGCCTGGTTCGCGACATGGTCGCCCTGAATGAGCTGTATCAGCGGATCGCCGCCCGGGGAGACATCGAGGAAGGCGTTCTGCTGACGGTCGGCGGAGCGGATCCCGCGCTCGTGCGCACGCTGATCCAGCGCAGCGACGGGCGGCTTCATCTGGCGATGGACAACTGCCCGCATCAGATGGTCGTCTTCGGAACGGATGAAGCGGTCCGGCAGGCTCGAGACGTGCTCCAGCGGGAAGGTGCGATCTGTGCGCCGCTGCCCTTCGGCAGGGCCTACCACACGCCCCTGTTCGAGCCCTTCTGCGAGAAGCTGAAAGAGTTCTTCGAGACCCTCGAGATCCGTGCGCCCGAGCGCACGCTGTACTCCTGCGCCACGGGCCGGCCTTACCCGTCGGAGCCGGCGGCCGTTCGGCGCCAGGCGGTCGAACAGTGGGCGCGCCCGGTTCGTTTTCGGGAGACGATACAGGCGATGCACGGCGATGGAATCCGCATCTTCGTCGAGGTCGGTCCGCGCAACAACCTCACGGCCTTCGTCAACGACATTCTGCGAGGAGAGCCGCACCTGGCGGTTGCCTCGAACGCCCCGCGACGAACGGGCATCACGCAGTTGAACCACCTCGTCGCCATGCTGGGAGCCCACGGCGTACCCATGCAGCTCGACGCGCTCTACGCCCGGCGGTCTCCCCGGCATCTTCGGCTGGACGAGCCGCGTACGTTCGATCAGAATGAATCGCATCGCTCGATGAAACTGGCGACGGGCCTCCAGCCCCTCCGGCTTTCGAGGGATCGCACCGACGGAGCGCAGGAGCCG
>CAZXHQ010000017.1:14141-16769 GCA_964640145.1 uncultured Rhodothermales bacterium
CAGCTCGTGAGCGAGCGTACCGGGTATCCCGTCGAGATGCTTGATCCGTCGATGGACCTGGAGGCCGAGCTGAGCATCGACTCGATCAAGCGGGTCGAGATTCTGGGCGCATTCCGAAAACGGACGGGCCTGTTGCAGAGCCAGGACATGGACCGCGTCACGGGGATGAGGACCCTGCGGCAGATCACCGATTTTTTGGAAGCGCAATCCGCGCCCGCATCGGATGCCCGGCTCTCCGAAGAGGATGCGTCGGCGACGGCCGATCGTGCGTCGGCCCTTCCGTTCGTAGGCACGGTGACTGTGCGCGACCCCGGCCGGGAGCTCGTCGCCGTGCGAGAGCTGAACGTGGAGGAGGATCTGTTCCTCCTGGATCACACGCTGGGCCGTGACGTCTCCCGGGAAGACGAGACGCTGCGCGCGCTGCCGGTGGTGCCTCTGACGATCAGCATGGAAATGATGGCCGAAGCGGCGGTCGCTCTGGTACCAAACTCCGTAGTTGTGGGGATGGAAGACGTACGTGCCTACCGCTGGATCACGCTGGACGAAGGCCGCTGTACGCTCCAGCTGACGGCCCGGCGAAAAGGCGACTCCGCCTCGGAGGTCGACGTGCGGGTTCAGGAATTCGCAGGCGACCTGGACGTTCGCGCCGACGTACCGCTCATCGAGGGCACCGTCCTTCTGGCAGCCGAGTATCCCGAGGCGCCGCGCGCCGGCGACTTTTCGCTGCAATCCGAGCGCCCCTCTCGCTGGCAGCCGGAGGAGCTCTACGATCGGGTCATGTTTCACGGCCCGCTGCTGCAGGGCGTCGCCTCCGTGGACCGCTGGGGCTCCGACGGCACGGAGGGTACGCTGCGCGGCCTCGATGCGGCGGGGTTCTTCCGCTCCACGCCGGAGCCGGTCTTCCTGATCGACCCGGTCGTCCTCGACGCGACGGGGCAGCTGATCGGATACTGGACGGCAGAGCACATGGAGCGCGGCTTTCACGTCTTTCCGTTCAGGCTGGAGACGCTCCGTCTGTACGGGCCCGGCGTGGCGACGGGCGAGCGCGTAACCTGCCGAGCGCGGATCAAGCTGGTGGGCGACGAGCAGATCCGATCCGACATCGACGTCGTAGGGGCGGACGGACGGCTCGTAAGCCGGCTCGAAGGATGGTGGGACCGGCGCTTCGACCTGCCCGACCCCCTGTATCGCCTGCGCGCCGCACCGTCCGAACAGCTGGTGGCCTCGCCGTGGACCGCGCCCCTGGCGTCGATCGCGAACCCGGAAACATGTACGTGCTGCCTCCTCGACGCGCTGCCTCCCGACTTCATGGAGGCGCACGGACGAATCTGGCAGCGGGTGCTGGCGCACATTATTCTGAGCCGGCGAGAGCGCGAGATCTTCCGAAACCTCCGAGGACCGGAGCGACGTCGCACGGAATGGCTGCTCGGCCGGGCCGCCGCCAAGGACGCCGTGCGCCTGTTCCTCAGGCGCCATCGGGACCTGGACGTGCCCGCGGCCGACGTCGAGATCGACTACGACGCGCGGGGCCGGCCGGTCGCAGGGGGTGCCTGGGCCGAGAAGGAAGGGCCGCCGCCGCATCTATCCATCACCCACGCGGGCGGGATGGCGGCGGCGATCGCTGCGGATCCTGCATGCGCGGGCGTCGGGATCGACGTCGAACCGCTGGGGGGAATGCGGGATGACGTCGAGTCTGTCGCATTCGACGACGAGGAACGGCGCCTGCTCGCGCAGCTGCCCGGAGCCTCGACCTCGGAGTGGGCGCTGCGAGCCTGGTGCGCCAAAGAAGCCGTATCGAAGGCGGCGGGCGTCGGACTTTCCCATGGATCGACGAGGTTCCGCGTACGGGAGGTAGACCGCGACACCGGGACCATGGAGCTCACGCTCACGCCCGAATTCGCCCGCTCAACGGTCGAGGTGCAAACAGGATGCGAGCAAGCATTCGTCTATGCCGCCTCGCTGCTCCCCTGCGATTCCTCATTGGCGTTCCACTGATCGTTTCGCAAGTTATGATACCGTACCAGTTATGATACCATACGCTTCACACGTTGCAAGGCACGACGTGCTTCGCTACGTCGTCGAAATCTTAGAAGACATCACGGCCGAGTGGGACATCGGGGAGATTACTCCGGAGACCAGCCTCGGCGAACTCGGGCTCGAGTCGATCAGCCTCGTGTACCTGCTGGGCGAAGTGCAGCAGCGGTACGAGCTTCAGGACCGGCTTTTCGAGAAGCTGCGTGCCGAAGAGTCGATTCTTATAGACCTCTGCGTATCCGACGTCGTCGACGACGTCTGCGAGCTTTTGAACGGCCGCACCGATGGCGCCGCCGGGGGAGAGGCATGAGTGAATCGACGCCACGCACGGTATTGATCGGCCTCGACGGCGCGACGTTCTCCATCCTGGATCCCCTGATGCGGGACGGGACGATGCCGTTCCTTCGAGACGTCACGCAGCGCGGCGTGCGCGGGGTGTTGCATTCCACGCCGCATCCGCTCACGCCGCCGGCCTGGACGACGCTCATGACGGGCTGCAGTCCGGGACGTCACGGCGTCTTCGACTTCGTTCAGGTGGCACCGGATGCCGATCCGCCCGGCTACAGCCTGACGACCTCCGCCGACAATCGTTGC
>CAZXHQ010000018.1:0-16714 GCA_964640145.1 uncultured Rhodothermales bacterium
ACGCGGATGCCGCCTTCGTAGAGATCCCGCTTCATCCCTCGGAGCTCCCCGTTTGAATCGAAGAACTCGGGGTCATTTCCGCCTTCGGCGTGCGGACCGTTGTCGCTCGTGAAGAGCACCAGCGTATTCTCCGCGATGCCGCGCTGTTCGAGCCGGTCGAGCAGGCGGCCCACGTCGGCGTCCATGCGGCTTACCATCGCGGCAAAGCCCTTGGCGGGTTCGGGCCAGTCCATAGAGGCGTATTCCCCGTGGTCGGGCACCTCCATCCCGCGCTCGCCCGCTTCGTTGTTGGCATGGGGGATGGTCAGCGCCAGAAACAGAAAGAACGGCCCGTCCTGATGCCGGTCGATAAAGGCCAGCGCCGAGTCGGCGAACAGGTCGTGGCTGTAGGTCACCTTCTCCACGGCTTCACCGGCCCCGTCGCCGCGCCGCGGCTCGGGGAGAACGTTTCCGGGCACCTCGACGCGCTCGTGGTTATAAAACAGGAATTCGGGGTAGTAGTTGTGGGCGTGGCGCTGCCCGAGGTATCCGAAGAAATGATCGAAGCCCTGGTTGTTCGGATGCCCCGGCGTGTCGGGCCCGCCCAGCCCCCACTTGCCGATGAGTCCCGTCCGATAGCCCGCCTGCTGCAGCACCTCGGCGACGGTCACGAGCGAGTCCGGAATGGGCTCCTGGCCGTACGGCTGCACCTCCTTGTTTCCGCGGATGTAGGTGCGACCCGTGTGGCGCCCATCCATCAGCACGCTGCGGGACGGCGCACAGACGGTGGAGCCCGCATAGAACTGCGTGAATCGCAGGCCCTCGCCGGCCATCCGGTCGAGTCTCGGCGTGCTGACCTGCTCCTGGCCGTACGCTCCGACGTCTCCGTAGCCGAGGTCGTCGGCCACGATGAGCACGATGTTCGGCGGTGCGGTCTGAGCCGGCTCGCCCGACTCCCGACCTTCGCACGCCGCCAGCAGCAGCAGCAGCACGAAAGCCGGCACAAGTGAGCGGAACAGGATCGTCATCATCTGAGTGTGGGATGCAGGCGTGGGCAACGTTAGAGTGTACGTGCGGCCGCCGTAAGTTTCAAAGCATTCGATGTCGCGGAAGCGCTCGAGACGAACCAGGTCGGAAATATCGACGACCTACTCGATCGACGACCTACTCGTAGGACCACTTTAAGAGCCACGGATCGGACGTTCGCACTTCAAAATCCCAGAGCAGGTCCTGATAATTCTCGAGCAGGTCGGCATATCCAGGCCGGTAGGCAAGGTTCTCCGATTCCCAGGGATCGCGGCGCATGTCGTAGAGCTCGAACTCAGGTCGGTGGATGTACTCGCGCACCGACCGTACTCCGAAGGGTGTTTCCAGGCCCTGCTGATAGGCGTGCTGCCACGTCGAGGCATCCCAGAGATCCGAGGCGAACGGATAGGGCAGATCGTGGGCGACGTTCCAGATGAGCTTGTAGTGGCGGTCGCGCACGACGCGCATCGGATAGTACATCTGTATCTCGTGGAACGTATGCGAGGCATAGACGCGGTCGTAGTCCTCTCCAGCGTCACCGAGGAGAACCGGCAGGAACGAGCGCCCGTGCAGACCGTGTTCGTCCGGCAGATGCCGCCGCACGCCTTCCAGCCCCACATGCTGCTCGTAGGTCGGCTCCTCGACGCCGGCGTAGTCCAGAACGGTCGGCGTGATGTCCACCCAGCTCACCATGGCGTCCGTCACGACGCCGCGGTCGGCCTGATCGGGGTGGCGCACGATCAGCGGCGAGCGCAGCCCCGGCTCGAAGACGGTCGTCTTCGCCCCCGGCATGGCGACGCCGTGGTCCGACATGTAGATGATGAGGGTGTTCTCATAGACGCCCGCCTGCTTCAAGACATCCACCAGATGACCGAACCCCTGGTCGATGCGCGAGACGGACTGATAGTACTGTGCGAGCTCGGCCCGGGTGACCGGCGTATCGGGGAGCCAGGGTGGTACGAGTACGTCGTTCGGATCATACGTCACGTCGTCGATGCCGGTATAGCCTTCCGGGCGGTTGCCGAAGCTGTTGGGTGCAAACGCGTCATCGACGTCGTAGCTCGCCTGCGTATCCCCGGCCATCAACCCCCCGCCTCTGTGCGGATCGCTCGTGCCGATGTAGAAGAAAAACGGTCGCTCGCTCTCGGCCTCGATGAACGAGCGAGCGTTCTCTACCATGGTCACGACGTCGCGAGAGCCGCCCTCGATGTATTCCTGAAAGTGGAAGACCGACTCGGGAGCGACGTGGTACTTGCCGGCCGTCGCGGTACGGTAGCCGCCCTCCGCCAGCAGGACGGGCAGCGACCGGACGTGGTCGAAGGCCCGAAAATGATGAAAATCATGCACGTGGCCGAACTGACCGTTGCGGTGGTTGTGCAGCCCGGAGAGGATGACGGAGCGGCTGGCGCTGCAGCTCGCCGTGGTGGCGAAGGCATGCGTGAAGAGCATTCCTTCCTCGGCGAGCGCGTCCAGGTGCGGGGTCTGGATCACGGGGTTACCGTAGGCGCCGGTATCCGTGCCGTGGTCGTCGGCGATGAAGATGACGATGTTTTGCGCGAGCGGCTCGCTCGGTTGCGCGACCCCGGTCATCGTCCAAAGGAGCGCAGCAAAACAGAAAGTGCGAAAAGCTCTCATGATGTCTATACTTTCTAGGCGTACTCTGGATGATCCCGTCGGCGGGGACGGCAGGCTGGGCCCTGAAAAACGTTAGAAAGACCGTCCCTGAAAATAAGTAACTCGAGCACCCATGTCGTCCCTTTCCAGCATCCGCACGGAGAAAGAGCTCATCGAGAGGCTCTCGCGACCGTACCCGGAGGACGTCTCCTTTGCCCGGGGCCTCGAGGGCGACGTGATCGTGCTGGGTGCCGGCGGGAAGATGGGACCGACCCTCGTCCGCCGTATCGTACGGTCTCTTGCGGAGGCCGAGCAGGACAACAAGGTGTATGCCGCATCGCGCTATTCGTCGGAAGACAGTCGCAGAGAGGTCGAGGACGCCGGCGCCGAGCCGGTTCGCGCCGACCTGCTGAAGACGGAGGCGCTGCTCGATCTCCCCGACTGTTCGAACGTGATCTATCTTGCCGGGATGAAGTTCGGGTCGAGCGGGCGGCTTCCGCTGACCTGGGCGCTCAACGCGTATCTCCCCGGCCGTGTTGCCGAGCGGTACGAGAGCGCACGCATCGTGGCGCTGTCGACGGGCAACGTCTATCCGCAGGTCCCGGTCGACTCCGGCGGAGCTACCGAAGACACGCCGCCCGGTCCGATGGGCGAGTACGCCCAATCGTGTCTCGGCCGGGAGCGCATCTTTCAGTACTTTTCCGGGCAGAACGGCACGCCGGTCTGTCTCATCCGGCTCAATTACGCCGTTGAGGCGCGCTACGGCGTGCTGCTGGACATCGCCCAGGACGTGGCCGCCGGACGCCCGGTCTCTTTGGAGATGGGCTACGTGAACGCGATCTGGCAGGGCGACGCCAACTCGATCTGCTTTCGAGCGCTTGAGGAGTGCAAGTCGCCCGCAAACGTACTGAACGTGACGGGGCCGGAGCGGCTCTCCGTCCGCGAGCTCGCCGAACGATTTGCCGACCGCTTCGGGCGGCAGGCCGCGTTCGCTGGACGCGAGCAGCCGACGGCGCTGCTGAGCGACGCGACGAAATGCTTCGACGTCCTGGGCCCACCGAAGAAGGCGACGGGGGAGGTCGTCGATCTCGTGGCGTCGTGGATCGAGCGCGGCCTGGACACCCATGGCAAGCCGACGAAGTTCGAGGTGCGCGACGGCCGCTTTTAGGGCCGTACCCTCGGCGAAGCGGCGCTCCAGAGGTTTTCATCGTCATATGATCGACGTAGACATCGTGACCCTTCGCGAACGACTGCTCGACGGACTCGTCATCCCCGCCCATCCGCTCGCGCTGGACGAACGGCGGAAGCTCGACCCGCGGCGTCAGCGGGCGCTGACGCGCTATTACCTCGCGGCGGGGGCGGGCGGCCTTGCCGTAGGCGTGCATACCACACAGTTCGAGATTCACGATCCCGAAAGCGGTCTGCTCGAACCGGTGCTCGAGCTGGCGGCAGAGGAGGCGACCGAAAGCCGGCAAGGCCCGGTGCTCATTGCCGGCGTGGTCGGGTCGACGGCTCAGGCCGTGGCGGAGGCCGGCTTGGCGCGCGAGCTCGGCTACGACTGTGTGCTTCTGAGCATGGGCGCGCTTCGCGACGCCGGCGAAGAGGAGCTGATCGACCACGCGCGGGCGGTGGCCGAGGTGCTGCCCCTCTTCGGCTTCTACCTCCAGCCGGCGGTCGGCGGCCGGCCGCTTTCATACGCATTCTGGCGGCGACTGGCCGACGTCGAAGGCGTCGTCGCGATCAAGATCGCGCCGTTTAACCGATACCAGACGATCGACGTCGTCCGCGCCGTGGCGGACTCGGGCCGAGGCCGAGAGATTGCACTCTACACCGGCAATGACGACAACATCGTCGTCGATCTCCTGACCCGCTTTCCGTTCGGCGATCTCCGCATCGCCGGAGGCCTTCTGGGCCAGTGGGCCGTATGGACGCGCCGCGCCGTCGAGCTGCTCGACGAGGTGAAGGCCGTCCGAGAGAAAGGCCGGATTCCCCAGGAGCTGCTCACGCGCGGCGCAGAGATCACGGATGCGAATGCGGCCATCTTCGACCCGGACCACCAATTTGCCGGATGCATCCCCGGGATCCACGAGGTGCTGCGCCGGCAGGGCCTGCTCCAGGGCACGTGGACGCTGAATCCGAAGGAACGATTGTCCGAGGGCCAGCGCGGCGCCATCGACCGCGTCTGCCGCGCCTATCCGCACCTTACCGACGATGAGTACGTGAACGAGCACCTGGACACATGGCTGAACTAACCTCGGACAGACGAGCCGGGATTTTAACCCGGCTGCGGAACGTATTCGGACAGGTCGGTCCGGCGCTCGTGCTGGCCACCGTCGTAATCGGGCCCGGGAGCCTGACGCTCAATACCATCGCGGGCAGCAGCTACGGCTACGCGCTCCTCTGGGTACCGATCGCCGCGACCGTGTTGATGGTGATCTACACCTGGCTGTCGGCGCGCATCAGCCTCGTGACGGGAAAGACGCTCTTCGAGGTCACGCGGGCCAAGTTCGGCGCCCTGCCCGCCTCCATCGGTGGACTCTTCGGCTACCTTGCCGTGCTGGCGTTTCAGGCGGGCAACAACGCCGCGGTGGGATTCGCCGCCAATGCCCTATTCGGACTCGACGTCCGGCTCTGGGCCGTCCTGTTCTTCGCGCCGGCGCTGGCGCTGATCTTCCTGCCCAACCTCTACGGCAAGCTCGAGCTGCTCGTCAAAGTCGTGGTCGGACTCATGCTTCTCGCCTTCGTCGGCACGATCCTGATCGTGGGCGTCGATGCAGGCGCGGCCGCGCGGGGACTGGCGCCGGGCTTCCCGGATACGGCTTCCATTTTTCTGACGCTGGGCATGGCCGCTACCACCTTCTCGATCGTGGCGGCCGTCTACCAGGGGTACCTGATGAGGGAAAAAGACTGGGGACCCGAGGAGCTCGGCAGCGAGGGCATGGACAGCCTCGTCGGGATCAGCATTCTGGGCGGCATATCGGTCGTCGTCCTGCTGACCAGCGCCGGGGCCATTTACTCGGCCGGCGCGGATCCCGTCTTCTCCGCCCAGGGCATGGCCGCCCAGCTGGAGCCTCTAGTGGGTCCCGCCGCCTTCTACCTCTTTACCTTCGGATTCTTCTTCGCCAGTTTCTCCTCGCTCGTCGTCAACCCGCTTATCGGAGCCACGCTCATGGCCGACGGGCTCGGGCACGACGCTTCCATGGACGGCCGGCACGTGAAGCTGTGGACGACGGTCGCCATGGCCCTCGGGCTCGTCGTCGTCCTGATTTTCGAGGCACCGCCCGTGGAGCTCATTCGATTCGCCCAGGGGCTGGCCGTCGTGGCGTTCCCCATTCTCGGGTTCCTCGTCCTATCGATCGCTCGAGACCCCGCCGTGATGGGCGAGTACGTAAGCAAGAAATGGGTGCAGGGGATCGCGTTCGTCGGTTACATTACGATCATCGGCATCGTGCTGAATTACGTACGCCTCATCGTCCTGGCTCTTTAGATCTATTGTGATGCGAGCTCTCCTTCTGCTTCTCATTCCCGTCGTGCTCGCCGCCTCGCCGGATCCCGTAAAGGTCGGCATCATCGGACTGGATACCTCTCACAGCCCCGCCTTTGCCAGGTTGATCAACGACCCGCAGGGCGACGGCCTGGTGACTCGCTACGAGGTCGTAGCGGCCTACCCGCACGGCAGCCGGACGATCGAGTCCAGCTACGAGCGCATCCCCGGATACGTCGAAGAGGTGGAGGCGCTCGGCGTAGAGATCGTCGCGTCGATCGACGAGCTGCTCTCCCGGGTCGACGTCGTACTGCTGGAAACGAACGACGGAAAACCGCATCTCGACCAAGCCCTTCAGGTGATAGCCGCCGGCAAGCCGCTCTTCATCGACAAACCCGTGGCCGCCTCGCTGGAAGACGTCGTAGCCATCTACGAGGCGGCGGAGGCGGCAGAGGTGCCCCTCTTCTCGTCGTCTTCCCTCCGCTACATGTCCACGGCACAGGCGGTCCGCGGAGGGAGCATCGGCCCGGTACGGAACGCGTTCGCATACAGCCCGGCCTCGCTGGAACCGTCGCACACCGACCTGTACTGGTACGGCATCCACGGCGTGGAAACGCTGTTTACCGTGATGGGACCCGGCTGCGAGACGGTGGTGCGGACGCATACGGAGGGTGCCGACGTGGTTACCTGCACCTGGGAGGACGGACGCATCGGCACCTTCCTGGGGATGCGCGACGGCGAGCGCGGCTATGGAGGGACGGCGTTCGGGGCCGACGCCATCGCAGCGCTTGGACCGCACGAGGGCTACGAGGCGCTCGTCCTGCGCATCCTCGAATTCTTCGATACGGGGGTCGCGCCGGTGGACTCGCGGGAGACGCTCGAGATTTATGCGTTCATGACCGCCGCGGATGAAAGCAAACAGCAGGGAGGCCTCCCGGTCCGCCTCGACGACGTGCTTAAAAGTGCGCGAGCCGACTGAGGCCCGGCGAAGGAGGCGCAGCGGCGCGGGAGGGCCTGCCGAGGCGCCGGCCGGCGGAGCGGGGACGCAGGCAGGCCCAGCCAGGCTATTCGTGGGCCGGCGGCTGGACGAGATCACGGTAATGCGGCGATTCGTCGAAGATGCCGCCGCTCCGGTCGTAGAATTCATCCGTGAGGCGGAAGAGTCCGTCCGCAAGGCGCGTCCACGAGGCACCCGCCCGGGGGTGATATGCTTCCATCTGCTTCCAGGCGCGATAGTACTGGCGGCCGTTGGTCTCCAGGAGGCCGACCTCGAGACCCGGCAGCGGCGCAAGGCGCGCGGCAAAGGCCTTGTTCCAGTCGACAAGAATCGGATTGACGGTGAGATCGGCGCAGAAGCACGGCACGCCGCGCGCGTGCGCCGCCGCAGCGATTTTGAACGTCATGCTCACCGTCTTGGCAACGGGCTTTAAGGCCATGGCGCCGTAGCCCATGTCCATCAGCCGCACGGCGTCCGCGTCGGTGTGCGCGCTTTCATCCGCGGCGCAGCGTACGGGCAGGTCGGACACATCCACCTCGACGGTTTCCGGGAACGGCTCCTCGACAACGAGGATGTGATCCAGCGCCCCGATCTGGTCGGCATGGTCCAGCAGCCGCTTCAATCGGTCGATGTCGTCGTAGCGGCCATTGATGTCGAAGTAATACGGGATGCGTCCCGAGGCGGTGTACGGCGTCTCGCGATCTCGGAAAACCTCGTGTACTTCCGCGACACGCGCCATGTCCCGCTCCAGCATTTCTTCAGGTCGGCCGGGATGACCCAGCTTCACCTTGACGACGACGTAGCCCTCGTCGGCCAGTGCGCGCAGCTCTCGCGCGGTCGCGGCGTATCCCACCGCCGGAATGGCGGCCACGCTATCGTGGCGGTAGGACAGCGCCTCCCGGAATTCTTGAGGCACCATACGGTCGAACGATGCCGAACCGGTGCTTTCCGCATGGAGGAGCCAGGCCGCGTTGTCGAGTGCCACGAGGGCGTTCAGCACGAACGTCTGGCGAAGATCCGGCCGTTCGGTTACGCGGCGCGCGTATTCATGGACCCGGGGGAGCAGCTCATCGAGAAGCTCCGCAGGCGTTTCCCACGACCGTCCCCGGCTGAGCTGAGCAGCGTGCTCCAGGACCGCGAACATGAGCACGTTGCCGCCGGCCTCCGTGTGCCCGGCAAAGACGGACGCATCCGACCAGAGCACGCTTTGCGTGCCCAGTCCCACGGAATGGCGACCCTCCGAGTCGGACAGCAGTACGGCGGATTGCCACAGCTCGGAGAGATAGCCTCCCTTGAATCCATACGGGTGCGCGAGGGGCTCCCGCTCGAACGAAGCATTGACGTCGGTGATGTCCATCGGGTAGCGAGTCGAAGGCGTGGAATGCCGTACAGGGTTACCGGTAGGCCCGCCCGCGCACCTTGACGGGCTCGACCTGCGGGCGCGGCGGGAGGCGGCAATCCTCGAAACAGCGTTCGACGCGGTCTACGAGCTCGGGATGCTCGACGGATACGTCGTGCTCCTCGGCTGCATCGGCCTCCAGGTCGTAGAGCTCGATCCGCTGACCGGGCGAGGTTCGCACCCCCTTCCACCTGCCCAATCGCACGGCCTGCGCCAGGCTGGATTCAGACCCGAGCTCCCAGTACAGGGGATCGTCCCTCCTGAGCTCTCCGCCGCGAAGGGCCGGCACCACAGAGATGCCGTCGAGCCCCGCCGGCGCACGCGTCCCGGCCACGTCGGCCAGCGTGGGCATCACGTCCGCAAAGTACCAGACCTCGTCGCTCACGGAGCCCGGCTCGATTACACCGGGCCAGCGGGCGATGGTCGGCACGCGCAGGCCGCCTTCATACATGCTCCCTTTGTAGCCGCGCAGCGGTCCGTTCGCGTCGAAGAACTCGGCTTCCGTGCAGTAGCCGTGCTGCGCGCCGTTATCGGAGGTGAAGAGGACGAGCGTGTTTTCGACGAGCGCCAGCTCTTCCAGCAGATCGAGTATGCGCCCGACGTTGGCATCCATGTGGGTGATCATGGCGGCATAGGTCGCCTTCGGGCGGCTGGAATGGGCGTAGCCGGGCCGGGGGTCGGCGCACGCGTCTTCCTCCCACCGATCCGCGTACCGGGCGATGTCTTCTGCCGGGGCCGTCACCTCGACGTGCGGGATCACCGTGGGGATGTAAGCGAAAAACGGCCGGTCCTGGTTGGCTCTGACGAAGTTGAGCGCGTGTTCGAGAATTTCATCGGGCGCGTACTGCGTGCGCTCGCCGCCGGCGTCGGCAGGCCGCCGTCCGCCTCCTTCGTTGCCGGGCAGCGGCCACCGCGTCTCGTTCTTCCACAGGTACGCCGGATAGTAAAAATGTGCATGAATCTGATGGAGATAGCCGGCGAACTCGTCGAAGCCCTGGCGCGTCGGCATGCCGGCCGTGCCGTACTCCCCAAGCCCCCATTTCCCGAAGACGCCTGTCGCGTACCCGGCGGGCTGCAGCACTTCGCCCAGCGTGACGTCCGCGCTGCGTAGCGGAATGCCGCCGCTGTTGCCGCGCACAGGCGTGCGACCGCCGTGAAGGCCCGTCAGCAGGACGGAGCGCGACGGCGCACAAACGGGCGCACCCGCATAGACCTGCGTGAAGCGGATACCCTCGCGAGCGAGGCGGTCCAGGTTGGGAGTTTCGATGCGCTCCTGTCCGTAGCTTCCGAGGTGGCCGTAGCCGAGGTCGTCGGCCATGATGAATACGATATTCGGCGGCCGGTCAGCCCCTCCGGCCGGCTGCATGTGCGCCGCCGGGGGATGAGACGGCTGCGCTTCCGGCGCCGGGCGATGGGACGGGTGAACTGACGGCGCCGGGTGATGGGACGGCTGCGCCGTCGACGGGAGAGTGGCCAGGAGAAGCCATCCCACCCATGTCACCCATGTAGGCATTCGGATCACGGTCTCGGACTGGATTCACGTACGACTCTGTCTCGATCTGAATATAAGGGAGGTAGGGCGGACCCGTCATGCGATCTCGCACCGCTCGCGGGTGCCGCTGTCTTGCGACGCTCGAGATCGGAGGGGCCTATTCAGCGACCCGGCTACAAGGCGGGCCGGGATAAATGGCAGTCAGGCGAAGCCCCAGCCCGAACGTCCGCCCCGTTCGTTGTAAGCGACCCTCCCGGACGTCGGCTGAGCCGGAGGGGGGCCGGGGATCGTGGGAGCGGGAGAGGCCGGACCGCCGCCGGCGTCAGTCCGCCCGGACATCGGCAGGAAGGACGACATGAAAGACGGCCCCCTCGCCCGGCCGGCCGGTTGCCGAAATCTCACCATCGTGGCGCTCGACGATTCGCCTGCAGACGGCCAGGCCGATGCCGGCACCTTCGAACTCGCCGCGGGTATTGAGCCGCCGGAACGGATCGAAGATCGTCTTGGCGAACTCCGGCTCGAACCCGATGCCGTTGTCCGTGAGCTCGATCACGTGCTGCGGAGTCCCGTCTGGATTCCGGAAGGCTCTAATCCGGATGCGAGGCGGTTCGTCCGGCCGTCTGAACTTGATGCTGTTGCTGATCAAATTCTGAAAGAGCTGGCGCATCTGTGTCGCATCGGCCTCCAGCACAGGCAGCTCGTCCACGTCGACGACGGCGTCGTTGCGCGCGACGAGGACCTCCAGGTCTGCGAGCACCTCCCGCACGACTCGATTCAGATCGACCTGCTCGAACGCGGCGCTCGCACTCGAAACGCGTGAATAGGTCAGCAGCCCTTCGATCAACCGGTTCATCCGGTCGGCGGCGTCGGTGATGCGCGAGAGCATCGACCGATGCTCTTCCGAAAGGTCGCGGCCGGCCTCCGCCTCCAGCAACTCGCCGAACATGCTTATCTTGCGCAGGGGCTCTCGAAGGTCGTGCGAAGCTACGTAGGCGAACTCTTCCAGCGACTGGTTGCTGCGCACCAGCTCGTCGTTGGCTCGCTCCAGATCGGCCGTCCGCTTTTCGACGCGCTTCTCGAGCGTCTTTCGGATCTCGTGAAGCGCTTCTTCGGCCGCGCGCCGCCGCCGGATCTCCGCATTCAGCTCTTCGATCTTACGTCCGAGCAGCCGAAAGCGACGCACGGTCTCCTGTCCGCGATAGAATCGAAGGAGCAGAAGCGCTCGGTCCGTCGTCGGAGGACGCAGTACGCCCCCGTAGCACGCCATGCGATCGTCGCGCGTCCCGTCGGCGAAGGTCAGACTCCCCTGGATCGACGGGCGCGTGCGCACGGCCGATCGAAGGAACGTGTCGACGTCGGCCGGGTCGTCCGCGACGATGTCATGCAGCCGCTCGGCGTTCGATCGGCCGTACTCGCGCAGTAAGCTCCGAAAGGCATCATTGGCAACCCGGAAACGTCCGTCCGCCGCAGACACCACCGACGGTTCGTGCAGCGTCGCAACGAAGTTCCGGAGATCGTCGCGGTTCATACGTCCACGTCATCCCCAAAATATTCGCGGCCCTCCGCGCGCCTCGCCTCTTCGGTCGGCTTGAGATGCACGACGACCCGGCATTCGGGCGCGCCCTGCGCGATGGTTTCCTCGAGCTCGACCTTGGCATATCCCAGATTATTCGCCGCAATCGATCCAAACACGTTCGAGGTCATCATGCAGAGAGAAGGCCGGTTCTCGACCTTCTCGGCAAACGGACAGGCCCGGTTGCCCAGGACGATCCTTTCCTCATCCTCACTGATGATGTAAAAATCGCCGCGGATACGCCGCTTGAGATCGACCAGCACGGAGGCGACCTGCTTCCGGTTCAGACGCTCGACGTTCAGGGCGCGCTTGTAGCGTCCTTCGATCTCGGAGCCCATTTTCTGGCCGACCACGCTGATGAAACCGGAGGCGTCTTCGATACCGATCACGTCCTCCAGCGTGCCGGAGAGCTCCCTTAGAAGGGTCCGGACAAATTCGTCCCGCTCAAGCGGTACGTCGGCCGCCTGAGGATCCATCTGATTCGTGGCCTCGGTGGACATAATCTCGCTCCTACTGTGCACGAGCAGCAATGCGCGTCGGCAATACTTCCGCCGACACATCCATTCTTTGACGGCGCGGCGCGGCGCTCGAGCCTCAAAGTCTGTAACGATCATAATACGTCGCCGACCATCGCGACGATCGGGGGGATGGTGAACGCGCCCGCCTTACCGAACGCCCAGCAGCAGGTCGGTCACGAGCTGGTCCAGTTTCTCGTACTGCAGACCCTGCCCGGCCAGCACGCCCCGGTCGAACTCGTGCGCCTTTAACGCGTCGGCGCGTTCGGGCGAGTATCCGCCGTGGTAGGCCGGGTAGTCCGCGGACGGCTCGCCGATCTCCGACAAGAGCTGCTGAATCTCATCATCTTGCCGGAAAGCCTCCGCCTTCTCACGAAGAATCAGATAGCTTCGCATGCACCCACGCGCGAAATCCTTGACGCCTTCCGCATCTTCCGTGCGATAGGCATGAGCGTCGAAGTGGCGCGGGCCGTCGTAGCCGACGTCCTCCAGCAGCTTTACCAGAAAGAATGCCGGTTTCGGGTTGTAGGCGGCGAAGCGAAAGTCCTGGTCGTAGCGGCCGGGATTCTGGTCGTTGAGGTCGATGTGGAAGAGCTTGCCGGCATCCCACGCCTGCGCGACGGCATGCGTGAAGTTGAGTCCGGCCATGTGCTCGTGGGCCACCTCCGGATTTACGCCCACCATCTCGGGACGATCGAGCGTGGCGATGAAACCGAGCATGGCTCCGACGGTCGACAAGTAGATGTCGCCGCGGGGCTCGTTGGGCTTCGGCTCGAGCGCAAAGCGCAGATCGTACCCCTGGTCGACGGCGTACTCGCAGAGGAAGTTGATCGCCTCCCGCATCCACTTGATCGCATCCACAGGATTTCTCGTCGCGTCGGATTCGGTGCCTTCGCGGCCTCCCCAGAAGACGTACGTCTCAGCCCCGCACTCCACGCCGAGGTCCATCGCTCGCATGGTCTTGTGGACGGCGTACGCCCGCACGGCCGGATCGTTGGCCGTAAACGCCCCGTCCCGGAATGCGGGATCCGTGAACAGGTTCGTCGTCGCCATCGGGACCTCGAGGCCCGTTTCGTCGAGCGCCTGCTTGAATTCTCGGACGATGCGATCGCGCTCGGAAGCGGAGGCATCGATCGGCACGAGATCGTTATCGTGGAAGTTCACCCCGTAGGCACCGACGTCGGCCAGCATGTGGACGATTTCGACAGGCGAGAAGGACTCCCGTACGGGCTCCCCGAACGGATCCCGGCCTACGTTTCCCACGGTCCACAATCCGAACGTGAACTTGTCTTCCGCCCGGGGCTGATAGGAATCGTTCATGTCGAGGCTCATTGGGTGGTAACGGCGACGTGTGATGGAAAGATACGAAGCGGCCGGCTGCTATTTGCCGAGCGGCCGCAAGACCGCGGGGATCGGCCGTCGACCGGGCGGGCGGTCCGATCACGGCCCCCGCTTCGGTGCGACCGACGGGGCGAAGCGGTTACTTCCGTACGCGAAGCAGATCGACCCGCTCACTCGTCAGGACGAGACGCGCGGCCTTCTGGATCGCGCGCTGGTCGTCGGGCGTCACGACGTCGGCGTGGCGCAGGACGACGCCTTCGTCGGAGCCTTCATCCAGCTCGATCGCCTCGTGAAGCTTCTGCTGCAGCGCGTCGGCGCCGACACCGGATTTATCGTTCAGGAAGAGCACCTGCACGGAGAGACCTACGGAATGCCAGAAGGCCCGGGCCTTCAGCATGAGGTTGGCCACGTACATCTCGGACTCATCGGAGACGCGGCAGACAGCGAGCGGTCGATCCGGGTCGAGACCCACCTTCGAGATCGGATCACCGCCCTCCTCGACCCTCCCGAGCGGTAAACCGGCGTGCTGGGCGTCGTTCGACGGGTCCGGCGGAGGGGCCTGGAGCAGGGGATCACCGCGAAGAAGAGCGACCCCGACACGGTGAAATCGATCCGCGTTTCGGGGTCCGATCTTCAAATCATCACGAGTCCGCTGTTTGTGCAACGCGGCTTCCAGAAAGGCGTCGGCCAGCGCATTCCTGTCGGTAAGCGCTTCGGCGATTCCGACGGCACCCTGGCGCGAGCGCGAAGCGCAGCACGCAAGCGTAACGGAGCGCTCGTTGCCGGGCTCGAGGTCGACCCGGAGGCGCAGCCCGAACAGCGGATCACCGCCGGTCGCAGTGCTCTGTCCGTTATCGAGTCCGGGTGGATGGGCCGCCGCGCCGTCCGAACCGTAGAAGGTCTCCCGATCCGTCCCGAAGGATTCCGGCGTGACGTCTCCCGACACGAACGCATGCAGCCAGAAGAGCTCCCCGCCGTCGGGCTCGGCTCTGACGGCCATCACTCCCGACGTACGGTCGACGTGTTCGATCTCGACGGATCCGGGCGGCGCCGCGGCGACCTGCGTTACCACCGTCAGCGCAAGCCGCCGCGCACGAGCCGACCGATTGGACACCGTAAACCGGCGTAGCTCCGCATCGCGATCCGGGACCACACAGATGTCGGTCACTATTCGGAGGCCGTTTTCGTCGCGTCGGATCCGATACGAGCCCGGGCCCACGGCGGCGTCGTAGCCCACGGACTCGGCGGGGACGGCTTTCGATCCGGCCGATACGATCAGGTTGCCCTCCGCATCCTGCACGTACATCGTCGTGCCGTTCCCCAGCCAGGGCGTCAAAAGCCGACCCTCGTAGGAGGAATGTCCGCCGCCGTCCGCTTCGACGACGACGCTGTATCGCCCGTTCGAGAGAAGAGCAGCCGACGGCAACTCCGGCGGCGCTTCGATCCGCTTGTACTGACCCATGTATGACTTTCGTTGATCCGGTTGGACGTTCGGTCGGGCGCGCCGTGACGGCAGGCTCTTCCTTGAAGAGCGATACCGGCGGCAGCGTTCCTCGTGTCCGCGAGGGAATTCGACGTCCACCGGCGGAAGCACGTGATCTTTTTGAAACACGTCCGTCACGCAAGGGCGACCGGACGCCGCCGCGGAGCCCAGGTACGTAGAAGACGAGCTGAAGGTGGATGGTTGAAAGGTTCTCGTTCCTTCTCGATATGCGCAGTTCGAACGTTCCGCCTTCAACCTTCAACGTTCAACCCAAGGGTCGCCGCGCCTGCCGGGGCGGCCGTCTCCCTGCAGAATGACGTGCGTCGCAGCACTCGGATGCTTTTCTTCTGTACGGACGTGCCGCAGGGCACGTCGGCCTCCGGGGGTAGAGGCCCCATGTGCCTACCTCATTCGCGTTTGAACGACCATCGGCGAGCCTTATGGGCACTACGAATATTCTCCTCCTTGCCTTCTTTCTCCTGGCCGGATGCGTCACGGCTCGCAGCGGGGCCGGTCCCGAGACCGTTCGCGTGATGGCGTTCAACATCCGTTACGACAACCCCGACGACGGCCCGAACGCGTGGCCGAATCGAAAGGACATGGTGGCCAGCATGATCCGCTTCCATGGGGCCGACGTGGCAGGGCTGCAGGAAGCGTTGAAGGGACAGATTGACGACCTTCAGACGCTGCTACCCGAATACGCGTGGCTCGGCGTGGGCCGGGCCGACGGTGAAGCGGCCGGGGAGTTTTCTCCCATATTTTACCGGAAGGACCGCTTCGACGTGCTGCGGCACGACACGTTCTGGTTGTCGGAGACGCCTGAAATCGCAGGCAGCAAGTCGTGGGACGCCGCCATCGAACGGATCGCGACGTGGGCGGAGCTCCGCGACCGTCGAACGGGGGCGCGCTTTATCGCCATCAACACGCACTTCGATCATCGCGGTGAAGAAGCGCGTGCTCGCAGCGCCCGGTTGCTGCTCGAGCGCATCGATGGGCTCGCCGACGGGCTCCCCGTCGTCCTTACGGGCGACTTCAATACGGTCGAAACCGCGGAGCCGTACCGCATCCTGACCGGCGAGCTCCGCGACGCGCTCGCCGCGTCGGAGGCGCCCCACCATGGACCGACATCCACCTGGACGGACTTTGAGGCCGCCGTGCCCGATCGTCGAATCGACTACATCTTCGTCAATGACGGAATGCGGGTTATCAAACACGCGATTCTGTCGGATACGTGGGAGGGTCGGTTTCCCTCGGACCACCTCCCCGTGTTGGCCGAGATCGTCGTACAATCCTGAGTTCGAACGCAGAGCACAGCGCGACCATGCACGCCCTCGTCGCAGAATCGAACGTCGTCACCCGCGTGACGCTGCGCCGGATTCTCGAACGGTTGGGATTTCAGGTGGATGAGCTGCGCGACGAGCTCGCCGCGGCATGCCTTCTGCACCAGCCCGAAGCGCCGGCGCTCGCCTTACTGTCGCTCGACACGCTGCTCGTCGACTTCGAGCAGATTTGCCGCGCCATGCGCGAAGCAAAACCGGACGTCTACCTCGTCGCGCTCGTCCCCGAGAATCGCCGCATCGATGCCGGCTGGGTCCTCGATGCCGGCGCCGACGATTTCATCGTCAAGCCGTCGAGCCTGCAGGAGCTTGAGGCGCGGCTGCGTGTGATCCAGCGGGTCCTGCCGAATGATGAGCTGGTGGCCGACGAGGAATCCGTCGACGGACGCAATCGGGACCGTTCGATCCACATGCTGCTCGACGAGCTCACCGACCCCGCGGTGCTCAGCGACGTCTTCAGCCAGATGGATCTGG
>CAZXHQ010000019.1:0-16583 GCA_964640145.1 uncultured Rhodothermales bacterium
TCTCCGGAGTCGACGTCCGACGGCTCGTCCCTGCCGGTCTCCGGCATGTGCACGACCACCCGCTGCCGGAAGAACTGCCGTAAGACATCCTCGCGAATATTCCGGTCGCGGATGGGTGCGACCGACATGACGCCCGTACCGACCACGTCGAACTTGAGCGAATCGCGCTGCGCGCTGTAACTCCAGTAGACGCTGCTGTCGGGGGTCAGGGCATACAGGAAGCAGAGCGCGGCGCTGCGGTCGGTGCGCTCATAGAGGCGAGACGAGAAGCCCTCGGCGTCCAGCACGTCGCGGTCGTAGACCAGCTCGATGCGCCTCGGGTAGGCCTCGCGCGCGATGAATTCAGGCTGCAGCCGGCCGAACCGCTCCTCTCGGGCTGCCCGGCTCAGGACCACGATGTTCGTCCCCGCCGGCAAAAACGTGCCCTCGTACGAAGCTCGGAGCGGCGTGCGATCCTGGGCGTGGGCGCTCGCGTGCCCCGTCAAGAAGACGAGGAGCGCGAGCGCAGCGACTCGTATCATGGAGTAGAACGGCATGTGTACGGATCGGATGCGAGGTCGAACCCGGCATCCCTTCGGCACGAATTCAAAGTGTACGGATACATGCCGTTCGAATTCAACCCGTTCGCTCCCGAACGATGCGGAGCGCGATGCAGCGGCACGCGTATGTTAGCGTATCTGCGAATGGACGTGCTAAGCCTACGTCGTCGACGCTGCGGGGAGACGGGCGGGCAGCCTCAATCGCTGCGACCGGTGTAAGGTAATGTCACGCGTTTTGTTTATCCTGCACTACCTTCGGACGTAGAGTCTCCCGGAATATCCGATAGGATGGTTACACGAAAAACCGTTTCAATATGAGCATCAGCGTTCAAGACCAGTACCAGGCGTCCGTCATTCAGATCAAGGGAAAATTTCTCGGCAGCGTGGACGGACCCGAACTCAAGCAGAAGTTGGACGATCTCAAGCAGGCCGGCAAGACGAACGTGGTCATCGACCTGGGGCAGACCGACTTCATGGACTCATCCGGCATCGGTGCATTGATCAGCGGGTTGACGACCATGCGCAAGGCAGGCGGCGACGTCCGTCTGGCCAATATGGAGAGTCGCATCCAGGGTCTGTTCGTCATGACCCGTCTGCTTGGGCCGGTGTTCGACGACTACGAATCCGTAGACGCGGCCGTAGAAAGCTTCAAGACGAATCCGCCCGAGCAACCCGAGCCGTAGGAAGGCGTAGAGCAGGTAGATGCACCGTTCGCGGATCGATTCGTGCGCCGTGCATCCGGCCGGCGCGGAACGACCGGCCGTGAGAAAGCGCTCAGTCGATCGGGAACTTCCATTGGAGACGACGCACCTCGTCGCCTTGGAAGTCGACGTGCAGATGCGGCGGCATCGCGCCCTCCAGCTCGCAGACATATATACGGCCTAATGGGCAAGCGCGCTTCTAATGGGGCGGGCGCGCCACGAAGGCCGCTAATGGGGCAGGCGCGCCACGAAGGCCGCTCCCGGGGCGTGATCCGATGCGCTGCCGACCACCGCGTACCGGCGGTGCACGTCCACGGCGGCGCCGAAGGACACCTCGCCGACATCCAGAACGTGGTGCTGCCGCCATTCGCCCGCTGCCTCGTCGTATTTGAAGACGAACACGACGCGGTCGATGTTGACGTCGAGGCCGAGCTGTTCGTCGAAGCCCACGACGAGCGCGTAGTCCCCGTCGAGGGCGACGGCCGATCCGAAAGCGCCGGCGGCGTACGGCTGGCTCGGGCGCAGCTCCTGCGCCATGCGCCACGCTCCGTCTGAATCCTTCTCGAAAAGTGTGGCGGTGCCGGAATCGTCGCGCCGCGCCTTGCTTTCGCCCACGAGCACGCGCCCGTCATGCGCGTCGACCGAGATGAAGAAGTCTTCCACGTCTCGAAAATGGAACTCGGACCACGAGCCGGGCGCTCGCTCCTCGAAGATAAAGAGCGATCCCGGTTCGTTTCTGAAATAGGTAGACGCCGTCACGGCGGCGACGCGTCGGTCGAGCGCGCCGGACGTGCCGAAGACGCCGCGTTTGAGCGTGCCGCTTCCAGTCAGGCGTTGCCGACGTACCCACTGGCGCGTCGCCGGGTCGTAATCGAAGAGATAGGCAGCGCCGTCGGTGCGGCGTCCGGACGGATCGCCCGAGGAGGTAACGAGCAGGCGGTCGCCGTCGAGCGACACGGACGTGGCGAAGCTCCCCTCCTGCAGAGCCGCACCGCCGGTGAGCTTGGCGATCTGAGGCCATGCGCCCGACGTCGTGTCTCGTTCGAAGACGTAGACGGCATTGGGCGTCTCCCGACTGAAGAATTCGCGCGAGGCGGCGACGACCGCAAAACGGTCGCCGAGGTCTACGGACCGGCCGAAGAACGTTTCGGGCTCGCAATCGTCGGGCTGAAGGACCGCCTCGAGCGACCAGCTCTCCTCCTCGGCCTCGGCCCGCCGGTAGACGTAGGCGGCGCCGGAGTTCGTCCCGCAGCTGTCCACGCCCGTCGCACCGACGAGTATGCGGTGCTCGTGGATCGCGACGGCGGTGCCGAAGAAGTCGCCCGTCGAGGAATCGGCGCGCGGCAGTACCGTTATCTGCGCGGAGGCCGTCGCGACGACGCAGCAGGCGACGACGAGACCGACGACGAGACGCACGACCGCGTGGCTACTCTTCGGCGACGCGGTCGGCCAGTTCTTCCCACTTTTCATACAGATCCTGCAGCTTGCTCTTCTGCTCCTCGTAATCCGCGTTCAAAACGCGCATCCGCGCTCCGTCCTGATACACCTCCGGATCCGCCATCCGCTTCTGTAAACGCTCAATCTCGTGTTCCGTCTCGACGACTTCTTCTTCCACCTGTTCGTAATACGTACGCACCTGGTGGGAGGTCATGTTCGACGGATCGACGTCGCGTCCCTTCTTCAGCGCCCGATGCAGGCGATTACGCTCCTCTGCTTCGCGTCGCTTCTGCTCCCTGGTTTTGGGACCCCCCGACGACCCACGCCGCCGCGTCGGTCGCTCGCCGTCTTCCGTCGCCGCCTCGCCGTCTTCCGTCGCCGCCTCCGAGGCCGGGAGACCGGCCGCAGTCCCATGCTCGGCATGCCAGCGGAACTCGGAATAGTTTCCCATAAACGTGCGCACGCCCCCGCCGGCGACGTACCAAACGCGGTTGGCGACCTGGTCGAGGAAGTGGCGATCGTGGCTGACGACGACGAACGTGCCGGTATACTGCTTTAGGGCCTCGACCAGGACGGAGATCGACTCCGCGTCGAGGTGATTCGTCGGTTCGTCGAGGATGAGGAAGTTGGCCGGGTGCAGGAGGGTGCGCGCGAGCGCCACGCGGCTCTTCTCCCCGCCGGAGAGGACGGCGATCCGCTTGAAGACGTCGTCGCCTGTAAAGAGAAAGGCGCCGAGGATGGACCGGATCTCACCGTCGGACTTTCCAGGAGCCGCCTGGCGGAGCGATTCGAGAAGGGTCTGGGAGGGATTCAGCACGTCGGCCTGATGCTGCGCGAAAAACGAATGCTCGACGTTGTGGCCCAGCCGCCGCTCGCCGTCGAAGGGCTCCGTACCATAGACGATGCGGGCGAGGGTCGACTTCCCGGCGCCGTTCTTGCCGATCAGCGCCACTTTGTCGCCTCGCTCTATGGTCAACGGCCCGGCGTCGTCGAACACGTCGATGCGCCCTTCCCGGGTCATGTACGTCTTAGAGAACTCGGTAAGCTCGAGCACGACCCGGCCCGAACGGCGCGGCTCCGGGAATCGGATCTTCACCGCCGACGCGTCGGAGGGCGGCGGCGGTACGCGGTCCATCTTCTCGAGCATCTTAATGCGGCTCTGCACCTGCTTCGCCTTGGAGGCCTTGTAGCGGAAGCGTTCGATGAAGCGCTCGATCTGCACGATCTCGCGCTGCTGATTCTCGAACTGCGCCTGCTGGAGCGCGCGCCGCTTCTCGCGTTCCTCGAGATAGAAGCTGTAGTTGCCGGCGTAGTGGTGGAGCCGGCCGTGCGACAGCTCGGCGATGGACGTAATCATCCGATCGAGGAAATAGCGGTCGTGAGAGACGATCACGACCGTGCCGTCGTAGGCCTTCAGGTAGCCTTCCAGCCAGTCGATGCTTTCGATGTCGAGGTGGTTGGTCGGCTCGTCGAGCAGCAAATAATCCGGCTGCTGGAGAAGCAGCTTGGCCAGCATCACGCGCATGCGCCATCCACCCGAGAACGTGTTGATGGGGCGCTCGAGCTCCTCCGGATCGAAGCCCAGGCCGGTGAGCACCGACTCCGCGCGCGGCCGGGTCAGGTGCGCCTCCTCGGCGGCCATGGCCGTGTGCACGCGATCCAGGGCGTGCAGCAACCTCTCGTAGGCGGGGCCGGTGTGGTCTTCATATTCGGTGAGCTCGGCGGTAAGGCGCTCTTCCTCCGCTTCGAGTGCGCGAAGGTCTTCGAAGGCCGTCAGCGTTTCGTCGAGGACCGAGGCGTCGGTGTTCAGTGCCTGCACGTCCTGCTCGAGGTAGCCGATGGTCGTTCGCGCACCCACGCTGACCCGCCCTTCGTTCGGCGCTATGCTGCCGTTGACGACGCGCAGAAGCGTCGATTTTCCGGCGCCGTTCTTCCCGATCAGGCCGATGCGCTCGCCTGGGGGGACGCTCCACGACAGCCGGTCGAAGAGGCGCCGGCCGCCGAAGCTGAGGGATATGTCGTTCAGTTGGATCATCTGGGATTCCCCGCTCCCGGTGGATCGGGAGACGTATCGAGGGCCGTTCAGTAAGCGTTCTTGTGGACGAATCCAGACCACAGCGTCATCAGCATGATCTTGAGGTCGAGACGCAAGGACCAGTGCTGGATGTAATAGAGATCGTACTCGATTCGTTTCTCGATCGACGTATTGCCGCGCCACCCGTTGACCTGGGCCCACCCCGTGATGCCTGCCTTTACCTTGTGGCGAAGCATATAGCGCGGAACCCGGTCGCGGAATTGCTCGATGAAGACCGGCCGCTCCGGTCGCGGTCCGACCACGGACATGTCCCCTTTGAGGACGTTGATGAACTGCGGCAGCTCGTCCAGCGACGTGCGCCGAAGGATGCGGCCGACGGGCGTGGCCCTATTTTCTCCGGGCCGGGCCCATACGGCGCCGGAGTCGGCCTCGGCATCGACGGGCATGGACCTGAATTTGAGCATGTCGAATTTCTGGCCGTTCAGTCCCATGCGCCGCTGCCTGTAGAACACGGGCCCGCGGGACGTCAGCTTTACGGCGATCGCGATCACGATGAAGAGCGGGGAGAGCACAATAAGTAGTACCGCCGAGAAAACGACGTCGATCACCCGTTTCGCGAGGCGGCCGAATTCCAGCGGCGCCTCGTCGATCAGGTGGATGACCGGAAGTCCGTCCACGTCGGAGATCCGGCTGTTGACGATGTCGAAATGGAAAAGGTCGGGTACGAGGCAGACGTGGGTCAGCCGCGTGGCGAGCCCGTCGACGATGCTCTCGATACGCTGCAGGGCGGCGACCGGCAGGGCGATGTATACGTAATCGATGGGTCTTCCCGACGCCTCGAACCGGTCGACCACCTCCTCCGCCTCGTCGATGCCTCCGACCACGTCGGGCAGGTGCCCCTTGCGATCGTCGAGGAAGCCGACGACTTCGAACCCCATCCACGGATACTGTCGAAAGGACTCTTCGAGTTGTCGTCCGGCCCTGCCGGCGCCCAGGATGAGCACGCGCCGGAGATTCAGGCCCTGCTTCCGCGCACGGCGCATCATGGCATAGAGCACGATGCGGATGCTGAGCATAAGCGTCGGCGTGATGACGCCGAATAGGATCATGTGCAGCCGCGAGAAATAAAGCTCGCGGTAGAACGAAAGCGAGGCGGCCGTCACGACGAGGCCCATGGCGACGGCCTTCGCCACGCTGAAGATCAGACGCGTGAGGCGCTGGAAGCGGTCGGGGTCGTAGAGGCCGGAGAACCAGAACACGGAGGCCGACACGATGAGCACCCACGGCAGGAAGCCGAGGTACCGGGAGAGCGGCTGCCACTCAGGGGGCGGGAGGAAGGCGATCCAGTCCAACACCTGGAAACGAATGAACCAGGCCAGGGTCCACCCAGCGATGATAAGGAGGACGTCAACGGCAAAGAGGAGCCGCTGAAATAGGCGGCTCTGTTCCTGCAACATGGCCGGCTAAGGCGAGCGGTAGGGATTGGTAATGGCGCCGAGGGCCGTTCCGGGGGCCGTTGATGCATCGCCGGCCCTTTGCACACCGGGACCTTCAACAGGCGTCCGCGGCATAGGCATCTGGTTGGATGGGACGGTCCGGAGCCGCCGCACTGTTCCGGGCGTAGAGGATTGTCAAATACGCCGGCGGGACGAATGTTTCTGGCCGATGGGTCTATCGATCACCGGCGCGCTCTCGATCGCCTGCGCGCCGATCACGCGCGCGCTCGACTTCGCGCGCGAGAGCAAGGGCGCCGATCACGCCTGCGTCGTCACCCAGCCCCGGTGGGACGACGTACGACTCGATGTCGCTGACGATCTCCGGGCGCTGCAGATACCCGTTCAGCATGGCCTGCGTACGTACCCGCACTCGCGGGAAGAGGTGCTCCTGGTGCATCACCCCGCCTCCCAGAATGATCCGTTGCGGGGACAGGATGCAGATGAAGTTGACCACGGCGGAGGCAAGGTAATGCACGACGTACGTCCACGCCGCGTGATCGGGCGGGAGCTCGTGCGCCGGACGGCCCGCGCGAGCCTGCAGCGCCGGACCGGAGATCATCCCTTCCAGGCAATCGCCATGGAACGGGCATGCACCGGCGAACGGATCGTCCAAGGCCCGGGGCAGCGCGACGTGTCCCATCTCGGGATGGAGCAGACCATGCAGTCTCCGGCCCCCGATCACGGCTCCGCCGCCGACGCCTGTCCCTACCGTCAGATACAGGATCGTGCCCAGGCCCTGCGCGGCGCCGCACGCGTATTCTCCCAGGGCGGCCGCATTGGTGTCCGTGTCGAAGCCGACCGGCACGTCGAGGGCGCGCTGCAGCCGGCCGGCAAAATCCGTATGCTGCCAGCCGGCCTTCGGCGTCGTCGTGATGTAGCCGAACGTCTCCGAGTCCGGATCCGGATCCACCGGACCGAACGAGCCGATGCCGAGCGCGGCGAGACGGGCCTGGTAAGGGCGAAAGAAATCGACCGCACGCTCGAGCGTTTCGTCGGGAGTCGTCGTGGGAAGGACCGTGCGGTCGTGCAGCTCGAGGGAGCGGTCGCCGAGGGCACAGATGAACTTCGTGCCGCCGGCTTCGATGCCTCCCAGTAGTCGGTCTGTTGGCATGGCTGCCGTGTGGAGTCAGTGCGGATCTCGCTTCATCGCAACGAAAATGTATTAAAATATGCAGACCTCCGGCGCTGCCGAACCCTCGCGGATGTTCACGGGTGGTAGAAGACCGTGATAAGCTCGGACAAGCACGAATCCCATGGCGGTTGGCGCGATCATCTTCGACTATGACGGCACGCTCGTAGACACGACGGACCTGCACGCGCGTGCATGGTCCATGGCGCTCGAGCGCTACGGCTACGGCGTCGGCGAGGATCGTCTCCGCCGCGAGATAGGAAAGAGCGGCTCGGTGCTCGTGCCCTCGCTCCTGGGAGACCGCATCGAGGCCGACCAGGGCGAGGAGCTGCGCGAGGCACATGATGATATCTACCTCGATCTCGTCTCGAAGGGCACGGTCAGGGCCTTTCCGTGCGCCGAACGACTATTGCGGACGGCCCGCGAGCGGGGATTCAGGACGGCCCTCTCCACCGGCTCGGCTCGAGAGGGCGTCGAGCGCGTCGTCGAGGCGAGCGGCCTGAACGTGCTCCGAATGGTAGACGTGGTGGTCACCGGCAGCGAGGTCCCGAGTGGAAAGCCCGGTGCGGAGCCGGTCCTTGCGGCCGCCCGAGAGCTCGGCGTCGCTCCGTCGCAGTGCGTCCTCGTGGGCGACACGCCCTACGACGTCGAGTCCGCCCGGCGGGCCGGCGCGGTCACCATCGGCGTGGGATCCGGGGCCTACTCGCGCGAGGAACTTCTCGCTCGAGGCGCCCGCACGGCGTACGACAGTGCGGCGGCGCTCGGTGATCATCTGGAGGAGGCTCTCCGTCTCTGCTCGCCGGGCCGCATTCGACTCACCGGGGAGGCCGTGGAGGCCCTCATGGAAGAGGCGCTGGTGGAGGCCCGACGCGCACTCTTAAGCGGCAACCTGCCCGTCGGCACCGTGGTGGCCGACGGAGACGGCTCCATCCTGGCTCGGGCGTACAGCCAGACCGAAACGACGGGAAATTTTCTCGATCATGCCGAGATGATAGCGTTTCGCGATCTGGTGGGGCGCTTTCCGCTCAACCGGCGGGAGCTGATTCTCGTCACGACCCTCGAGCCGTGCGTGATGTGTTACGGCGCCGCGATGGATGCACGGGTCGAGACCATCATATACGGGCTCGACGGACCCAGCAACGGGGGCATCGATCGGTGCCGTCCCATGCAGAGCCCGGGCATGATCCCACCCCGCGTCGTCTCGAAGGTGCAGGCAGAAGCCTGCAAAAGCCTTTTCGAGAAGTGGCACGAGCGACATCCGGAGACGCCCTTCGTCCTCGATCTCCTCGGGCGTGCGGGGCGACGATAGCCGATCATCACCGAGCCGCGACGCCGTCCTCAGTCTCCGCCTCCTCGCACGCGCGGTACGAGGACGGCGGGCCGGCGTTGAAGCGAACCACGGTCGATCGCCTCCGACGCGGGACGGCGCCTTTGAGCAGGCGCACGGGACAGTAGTCAGGAAGGCCCCTCCTTGTCGCGGGTCGGCGTGGGCTGCGGAATGACCATGACCGGGCAGCTCGCCCGGCTGATGAGCCCCTTTACGACGCTCCTCGGTGAGAGGTGAAAAAATGCACCGTGCGACCGGGAGCCGACGATGATGAGGTCCGTCTGCGTCCGGCGCGCCACCTCCAGAATCGTGTCGACGACTCCGCCGCGATCGATGAGCGATTTCGCCGTGAGCCCCCGCTCTTCGAGACCTCGCGCGAGCTCCTCGAGCACGTCATGTTCCCCGAAGAGCTCCTTGGCGAGCTCGTCACGTACTTCCTGGGGCCAGGCCTTCGAGCTGGCGAAGGCCGGATCGGGAGGTGCCACGTGGAGCAGCCGCACCGTGCTGCCGAACGATTCAGCGATCGAAGCCGCGTGGTCGACGACGAGATCTGTGACCTCGGAGAAATCCACGCTTACCAGGATATTCTTCATGGCCATTCGCGGCATGGGCGGACGACGGAATGTGCACAATATTAAGACTATGGCGGCGAAATGCCCTCACGGGTGCATTTCGTTTGACAATCGTAATGATAATGATAGGATGGAGCGGGTCGCTACGGCCGGTTTCGAAGCGCCATCTGCAGGGAGATGTCGAGCGCCTGGACTGAGTGCGTCAGGGCGCCGCACGAGATGAACGGCACGCCGGTCGAAGCGATCGCTTTTACCGTTTCGAGCGTAACGTTGCCGGAGGCCTCTGCCGGGACCCGGCCGCCTATAAGCTCTACGGCGTCCCGGAGGCGCGAGACGTCGGGCCGCCCGCCTGCGTCCAGGTCGACCATGTTGTCGAGCAGGATCCGGTCGGCGATCCCTGCCTGGAGCACTTCGCGCACCTCCTCGAGCGTACGCGTCTCGACCTCGATTTCGAGCGTTCGGCCCGCTCGATAGCGATCCGCCCGCTCGAGCGCCGCCGGGATGCCCCCCGCTGCAGCGATGTGGTTGTCCTTGATCAGAATCATGTCGTAGAGCCCGACGCGGTGGTTCTCCCCGCCGCCCAGACGGACGGCCCACTTGTCGAGCATTCGCAGACCGGGCGCCGTCTTACGCGTGTCCAGAATGCGGGCCTGCGAATCCCGCAACGCCTCGACAAACCGCCGCGTCGCCGTCGAGATGCCGCTCATGCGCTGCATCACGTTCAGCACGAGCCGCTCGGCCGTGAGCAGGCCGCGTCCGCCGCCGCGAGCTCGTCCGAATGCCGTTCCCCGATAGATGGCCTGCCCATCCTGTCGGCTCCAGGTACACGAGATCCCGGCGTCGACGGCACGGAAGATGTGCTCGGCCGCCGCCTGCCCGGCCAGGATGCCGTCCGCTTTGGCCACGAAGGAGGCCTCGGCATACACCTCTTCGCCGACGGTTGCCTCGGTCGTCACGTCCCCCTCGCCGACATCTTCGGCGAGCGCCCGCTCGATGAGATCACGAAGCGAATCCTGCGTTACGTAGTGCGGAAGCCGGCTCATGCATCGGAAGCGTCGAACGCAGCTTCAAGAAGCATGCGCATCTGTTCAGGCACCGGGATGGGCCGCCGCCGCTCACGGTCGACGAAGCACAGCGTCACGTGCCCGGTGGCCAGAATCTGATCCTCGCCGTCGCGAAGGACCTCGTAGTCGATCCGGATCCGGCTCGCGGGCGGCTCCCTGACGAGGACGCGGACGGCCAGGAGGTCGTCGTACCGCGCCGGCCGCCTGTACCGCACCGCCAGATCGACGACGGGCATCATGACCCCGGCCTCTTCCAGCGCTTTGTAGGCCAGACCCTGCTCGCGAAGCATTTCCGTGCGAGCATGCTCGAAATAATCCACGTAGTGGGCGTGGTACACGACGCCCATCGGGTCGACCTCGCGGTAGCGGACGCGGTGGTTGTAGACGTACTCGATCACGGCGAGGCCGCGGCTTTCTCTGCAACGCGGTAGGCGCCCATGCGCTCGAACTTGGCGATGCGCGCGTCGACGAGGTCGGCCGGCTGGAGATGCTCCACCTCCCCGAGCGCCTCCACGATGGCCGCTCCAACCGTACTCACGGTGGCCTGCGGATCGCGGTGAGCCCCGCCGTCAGGTTCCTTGACGATGGTGTCGATCACCCCGAACTCGATAAGGTCCTTCGCGGTGAGCTTGAGGGCCTGCGCCGCATCCTCCTTGTAGTCCCAGGAACGCCACAGGATCTGCGAGCAGCTCTCCGGGGAGATGACCGAGTACCAGGCGTTCTCGAGCATGAGGATGCGGTCGCCGACGCCGATTCCCAGTGCACCGCCCGACGCCCCTTCGCCGATTACCACGACGATGATGGGCACGGGCAGGCGCGACATCTCCAGCAGGTTCCTGGCAATGGCTTCCGCCTGACCTCGCTCTTCCGCTTCCAGGCCCGGATAGGCGCCGGGCGTGTCGAGAAGCGTGATCACCGGCTTGCCGAACTTGGCGGCCAGGTGCATGAGCCGGCGGGCCTTTCGGTAGCCTTCCGGATTGGGCATCCCGAAGCGGCGGTACTTGCGGCTCTTCGTGTCGCGGCCTTTCTGATGGCCCAGGATCATGACGGAACGGTCGACTCCGCCGAACGTGCTCCCGCGGAACCGGGCGAAACCGCCCACGACGGCCGGGTCGTCCGCATAGAGCCGGTCGCCGTGCAGCTCGATGAAATCCTCCGTGAGCAGCTCGATGTAGTCGAGCGTGTAGGGCCGCTGCGGATGCCGCGCGATCTGCACGCGCTGCCAGCGCGTAAGGTTGCGGTATATGGATGAACGCAGGTCGTCGACGCGCGCCTCCAGCGCCTTGATCTCCTCCGAAAGGTCGATCTCCGCATCCGCTGCATCGAACGCCCTCATCTCATCGAGCTTTTGCTCCAGATCGACGAGGGGGCGTTCGAAATCAAGCAGGTGTTGGGGGGAACGTGCCATAGGCTGAAAATCGTGGTGGTGAGCTATGGGCAGAACCGCATCTGGCTTGCACACGGTTTCGTCGCGCGTAAGATCCGCGAGGCGGTATCTCCGATGAACGTGCGTCCGGCGCGCCTCACGGCGTCCGACGTTCGCGAAGCAGGCGCAGAGAGCGCATCACGATATCCCAATCTAAGGAAGCGGACTGATTTCTCACATAGAACCAGTAGGCGGACGCGACGTCCCCCTCGGGCAACTCCACGGCATCGTGTACCGAGAAGACGCCCGGGTGAAGGTTCCACTCCGGAGGCGGCCGATACCCGGCCGCCTCGGCATATCCCACCAGACGCAGCCGTCCACTGAGCACGCCGGGCAGCATCCGCGTCTTTCCGGCGAGCCGGGCCGCATTCGATTCCGGACCCTTCAGCCGCGCTGCGCCGACCAGGAACGGATGGATGAGCAGCCCGAGCAGGGCCATGCCCACGCCGAAGAGGCGGCGGCCGGCGGCCGGTCGGGTATGGTCGAGCACCTCGTCCGCTTCCACCAGGTTCACCATCGACAGGTCGTCCACGGAGGCTTTCCCGATCACGTGGTCGCCTCCCTCCGCCAGCACGCGGACGTGCACGGACAGGTCGCGCAGCCGGTGGATGTGTCGAAAGATGGTCTGATTGGAGAGCGTCGCGGAGGCGAAGACGACGTCCTGGATGTCGCGCAGCCGGACGATATCGCGCAGCTGGTCGGTTCGCCCGAGGCGCATCGGGACGTGGCGGCCGTTGCCCGTGATCGGCTCGGCGCCGGGCGCAACGTAGCCCTCCAGCACGAAGGGAGGCCGCGGATGCCGGGCCAGCATGTTCTGAAGGCGCACGGCCTCCTCTTGCTGGCCCACCAGCACCGCCCGACGTGCGTGCGCCGGGCTCCGATCGCGCCGGGTCCACGCGAGCCGCGTCGCGGTGGCGGACAGGGAGGCCAGCGGATAGGTCAGCAGGATGACGATGCGTGAGAAGGCGATGTCTTTGATGAAGAAGGAGACGCTCGCCACGACGAGCAAGCCCACGAACACCCCCAGCCACACGGATCGGATGCGGAGCCGGCGGCCGTAGCCGCCTGCGGCACCGATGCCGGCGACCGAGCCCAGGGCGTAGGCCGGTGCCACGGCTCCGAAGAAAAGCGGATCCACGCCGGTGCCCAGCGCGGCCGCGTGCAGGGACGCGGCCAGAACGGCCGCGCCATAGACGGTGGCGCCGTCGAGCAGCGGCCAGGCAAAGGTGCGGCCCGCCTCGGCGACCACCGTGAGGCCGGCCCGAGCCACGATGGCCAGGCGAAGCAGGCCGGCGAAGAGGCGCGAGTATCGGTTTTCGAAATGCTTCTCCGTAAATCGCAGCATGGCACCGTAGAAGAGGCGGACGTACCGGAGCTCGCCCTTCTTCGTGCTTTCGCCCTTATAGTGGATGATCTGCGTCTCCGGCGTGTAATAGATCTTCCAGCCGGCCTTCTGAATCCGGTAGCACCAGTCGAGATCCTCTCCGTACATGTAGAAGGCCTCGTCGAAGAGCCCCGCCCCGTGCCCGCTCCCACCGCCGAAGACGGCGTCCCGCCGAACCAGCATGCAGGAGCCGCTCAGCGCGTCGACCTCCGCGACCTCGTTCTCCGGAAGATGCGTCATGTTGTAGCGGCCGAAGACGGCGCTGCGAGGAAACAGGCCGGCCAGCCCGATCATCCGGTAGAAGGCGACGCTCGGCGTCGGGAAGGCTCGCCGGCTCTCCCGGGCGAACGATCCGTCGGGATGGAGGATCTTGCACCCGGCGGCGCCGGCCTGGGGATGATCGTCCATGAACCGGATCATTTTCGAGAACGTATCTTCCTGCACGATCGTGTCCGGATTGAGCACGAGTATGTAGCGCCCGCGTGCCCGTCGAATGGCCTGGTTGTTGGCCGCGCCGAACCCCACATTGTCGGCGTTCGCGATCAGATGCACGTCCGGAAACTGGTTGCGGACCATGGCCGGGCTGCCGTCCACCGAGTTGTTGTCCACGACGAACACCTCCAGGCGGAGCCCGGCGCCCGCGCGAAAGACGGAGCGAAGCGCCTGCTCCAGGAACTCGCGCACGTTGTAGTTGACGATCACGACGGACAGGTCGAGCACATCCGTGCCGACGTCTGCCGGCGCGTCCGGTTGGCGTGTCGATCGGCCCATAAGTCTGAAGTCTGTTCGAAATCGACCGTCCAGTCGGTTTGGCAAGGCTCTAAGAACGCCGCGGCGGGGTTCATGATTCTTTTCGCGCCGAACCGCCTCGAACGCATGCACCGGCAGGCATCCACATCGCTTCTTCCGATACGCGCCGAAGCGCGAGCCATGTTGAACCTGGCGGGCCCGGTCGTCGCTGCGCAGCTGGCGCAGATGTCGATGGGCCTGACCGATACCATCATGGTGGGGCGCCTGGGCGAGGAAGCGCTCGCAGGAGTCGCGCTGGGCAGCACCGTGTTTTCCTTTCTGGCGCTGACGTCCATGGGCGTCCTGATGGCCGTGAGCCCCCTGGTGTCCCAGGCCTTCGGTGCGGGCGAGCGCGAACCGATCGAGCGCAGCGTCCGGCAGAGCTTCTGGCTCGGCGCGGCGCTGGCGGTCCCGGCGTGCCTGCTTCTCTGGAACGTAGGTCCCGCCCTCCGCTGGATCGGACAGCCGGTCGCGACCGTATCGGCGGCGGAAGGCTACATCCGAGCGATCGTATGGGGCTATCTGCCGTTCCTCTGGTTTATGGCATTGCGCGGCTTCGTGGAGGGCGTGTCCAGGCCGATCCCCGTCACGATGATCACCGGACTGGGGGTCGTCGTGAACGTCGCCGCCAACTACGTCCTGATGTTCGGCGCGTTCGGAGTCCCTGCCTTCGGCCTGACGGGTACCGGATGGGCGAGCACCATCGTCTACTGGTTTCTACTGACGGCGCTCATCCTGTTCATCCGTCGCGACGCGACGCTGGGCGCCTTCCGCATCTTTCGCACGATGGGGCGTCCCGATCCGCACTATTTCGGGGAGCTGTTTCGCATCGGCTGGCCGATCGGAATCTCCCTGGGCATCGAATACGGCCTGTTCATGGCGACGGCGTTGCTGATCGGCCTCATCGGTACGACGGCCCTGGCCGCCCATCAGGTGGCGCTCCAGTGCGCCGCCTTCACGTTCATGGTGCCGCTCGGCATCGGGATCGCGTCGTCGATTCGCGTCGGCCAGGCGGCGGGGCGGCGCGACCGGCCCGGCGTTCGACGGTCGGGACACGTTGGCGTGGGACTTTCCGCCCTGTTCATGTCGGCTGCGGCCGTCTGCTTCTGGGTGTTTCCCGAAACGCTGATCGGTTTCTTCCTGGACGTCCGTGATCCGGCAAATCGCGACGCGATCGATCTGGCTACGCGCCTGCTTGGCGTCGCGGCCGTGTTTCAGGTGTTCGACGGCATCCAGGTGTCCGCCGCCGGCGCGCTGCGCGGTCTCCGGGACACCCGGCGACCCATGGTCATCGGCCTGGTCTCCTACTGGCTCCTCGGCCTCACCACCGGCAGCCTCCTCGGCTTCGGAGCCGGGTGGGGCGCGGTGGGTCTGTGGTGGGGGCTCGTGATCGGTCTGGCCGCCGCTTCCGTACTGCTCACGCTTCGCTTTCGCGGGATGACGCGGTTTGACGAAGTTTCAGCAGAAACTACGCATGCAGCCCGCCCGGTTTGATTTTAACCGACCGCATCCGCGAATTTAGAGAATGCGGCAACCGGCTTCGTGCGCGGCAATCGCCGACCCCGATCCGGCTTCGCCCACGGACATCCACTAGCCCGGAGCAGGGGTCGTTTTTATCCTAAATACATCCTTTCGTAAATACGGTACCGTACTATGAGCAGTAGAGCCGGCGCTGCGGGACCGGTACTGGATGAAAGAATGGTGCGCACGTAGTTTCTTAAGAGCAACTTTCCCGGCGCCGCGCCGCCGTGTTATGCAGGCGCGCCGACACGAGCCCGAAGGGCGAAAGATGACAGTACACGGCGGAGCGATGGCGAGGATGCGGAAGGAGGCGGAGCGCGGTGCTGCGGCACCGATAGGTCAGCGTATTTGCGAGATGACGTACTAATTTCAATGGGAGTGTGCTCGCCGGTTTACGAGAAGCATTACCTTTGCTCCGCTGAAGAACGTCCCGAATCACGGACTTAACGCGCGGCTGAATGCCTCAAATTTTTCCGAAGAAGGCCAACGTATGGCCCCTCCTTTCTCTGGTGGGCGCACTTCTGGGGGGCGTGGTCCTCATTTTCCTCGTATGGTATTACTTCTCCCCCGAATATACCGACGTCGGCTACGCCCCGGAGCAGCCGGTGCCGTACAGCCACCGTCTTCACGCCGGACAGCTCGGCATCGATTGCCAGTACTGCCATACGAACGTCGAGATGGCCGCCACGGCGAACGTTCCGCCGACCCAGACGTGCATGAACTGCCATTCCCAGATTCAAACGGAGTCGCTCAATCTGCTCCCCGTGCGGGAGAGTTGGGCCACGGGGGATCCCGTAGAGTGGGTCAAGGTGAACTTTCTGCCGGATTACGTGCACTTCAGTCACGCCGTCCACGTCACGAACGGCGTCGGGTGCGAGACGTGCCACGGCCGCGTCGATCAGATGGATGTCGTCTCGCAGGTCGAGCCGCTGTCGATGGGCTGGTGCCTGGAGTGCCATCGCCAGCCCGAGCTCTACCTGCGGCCGGACGATGCGGTCACGGCGATGGGCTACCGTCACCCACCGAATTTCGTCGAGCGCAATGTACAGCGCATCGAGCAGGAGGGCATCCTGCCCCCCACCAACTGCTCGGCTTGTCATTATTAATCACGGTTGAAGGTTGAAGGTTGAAGGTTGAAGGTTGAAGGTTGAAGGTTGAAGGTT
>CAZXHQ010000020.1:0-7095 GCA_964640145.1 uncultured Rhodothermales bacterium
GCAGGCCGTCGAGCTTCTGAAGAGCGACGCGACGGCGGAGATGCTGGATCGGCGCATGACGGACCTCCGGGAGGAGAAGGCCGCGCTTACGACGGAGCTGCAGGAGAATCGGAAGCGCTACGGCCAGGCGAAGAAGTCGGAGAAGCGGCGCATCGACGCCCGCGAAATTGAGATTCACCAGCGCCTCGAAGAGATCGAGGAAGCGCTGCGTAATCTGCCCGACTGGAAGACGTCGGCCCGCTCCTTCGAATGGGGCAGCGATTTCGGCGGAAGCGACGAAACCGTGCTGACCTGGCATTTCGACCGGCCGGTCATCGTACACCGATATCCGGCCCGGGTAAAAGCCTTCTACATGAAGCGGGATCCGGCCGACGATCGACTCGCGCTCGGCATGGACGTCCTCGCCCCGGAAGGGTACGGCGAGATCGTCGGCGGGGGCGAGCGGGCCACCGACCTGACGTTTCTCGAACGTCAGATCGAAGCGCACGGCCTGCCCCGGGACGTATTCGAATGGTATCTCGATCTTCGGAAGTTCGGCTCGGTGCCGCACAGCGGATTCGGCCTCGGTCTCGAGCGCACCATCACCTGGATCACCGGCGTCGACCACGTGCGGGAGACCGTCCCGTTTCCCCGGCTGATGGGTCGCCTCGAGCCCTAGAGGGCCGTTGAAGCATGCGGTTCGGTACGAGTCTTGAACTCTTCACCTGCAGACGCCCGGCGTCTCGACCGGATCCTCTCATTGAATCCCAAAACTGTCCATGATCGTGCACATCCCCGCAGGTAGAATCGTGCAATTGACTGCACTTCTGGTCGCCGCGTTCGGTCTCTCCGCCTTCCCTGCGGTGGCCCAGGAGGCGCCCTCCAAACGTACCGTCAGCGTCAGCGGTGAAGGCCTCGTACGCATCGAGCCCGACATGGCTACCGTCCATTTCGGCATCGTCTCGGTCGCCGATGATCCCGAGGCGGCACGGTCGCTGAACGCAGAGGCGTCCAGCCGCGCGATGAACGCCGTGCGAGCTCTGGGGATAGAGGAGCGCTATATTCGGCTTGAAAATCTCCGCCTCCAACCGCATCGAGAATGGGTAGACGATCGGCGCCGCTACGAGGAGCGAGGCTACGAAGCGGCCCGCCAGGTGGTCGTGGAGATTCACGATCTCGAGACCCTGCCGACGCTGGTGGCCGAGGTGGTCGAGCAGGGAGCGAACAGGCTCGAGCGCGTCGCCTACGATCTGAGCGACCGCGATCAGGTGCGCAACGACGCGCTGCGGGAGGCTGTGCTGAACGCACGGGCGAAAGCGCGCCTCGTGGCGACGACGCTCGACGAAGACCTCGGCCCTGTACAGTCCGTCAGCGAACAGAGCTTCGACTTCCCGAGGCCCGTGTACCGGGCCGAGACGCTGCAGATGGATGCGAAGGCGGCCGCGGAAGAGCCGGATGCCTTCGCGGCCGGCGAGCTGGAGGTCCGCGTAAATGTCCACGCGACGTTCGAGGTGGAGTGATCCGCTCCGGCCCGCCTTCAGGCAAGCTTCATCACCCTGGCATTGACCTCACGGCCGTATAGCGCTACCTTATCTATTCTTCAGGATAGCTAGCTCATCCTGAACGAACTCGAATAATCGCCTTCGACGGCATGCGCCTTCTGCGCTCGACATGGCTGCTGCAATGCACGGCACTGCTTCTTCTAGGAGCCATGCTGCCGGCGTTTTTTGCGCCGTCGAGTCATGCCGCATCGGGATCGACCTCGAGTTCGTACTCCGACTGGATACGCAGCCAGCTGCGGGTGCCTGTCGACGCGGCGTTCGACCGGGCGCTGGAGGAGGCCATGGCGTCCAGGACGCATTCGTTCGAGGCGTTTGCGGCCGCCTTCCTTACGGCATACGAGAGCCACCGTCCCGGCGAGTCCGCGGCACGTGCCTTCGTCGATAGAGACATATCCCATGATGCGCTGATCGCGTATCTGCAGCGCAGGTACACCGAGATCGGCGGCGAAGCGGTGCTTCTTCGGCTACGCATTGCGGCCGCGTCCATCAGCTCGGTGCCCTCCACGTCTGCCATGGCCACCGTTTTCGTCGATCGCGGTGAAAGCCTCTGGAAAGTACCGGGCGCCGTTGCCGTGCCCGATCCGGGCGACGTCGTGGCAGCCCGTCGACCCGCCACGCCGGCGCGTCCCCAGGGTCCGTAGTCCGGCCCCTCTCGGCCCGTGGGATCTCCCGGGCCGCCTCTCCATATCTACCTCCTCTATAGACCGCTCCGCCGTTTGCATATGTGGCGGACTGGCCGTTCATCGAAATCCAACCACGTTAGCATACCATGCAGGGGAACGGATTTAAAATTTTCCTGACCGTCTTCTTCCTCGGTCTGTCAGCCTACTATCTGTATCCGTCCGTCCAGAACTACCTCATCACCCAGCGGATGAATAATCTAGAGGGTGAGCAGCTGGCGGCGTACGAACGCGAAAACGTCCAGCGCATTCGGAGCGTCAAGGAGAACGCGCTGAAGCTGGGTCTGGACCTTCAGGGCGGCATGCACGTGACGCTCCAGGTTCGAATCGACGCGCTCATCCGTGAGCTGGCCTCGGACGTCGACCAGACGTTCGAAGAAGTTCTCGCGGCCGCGCGGGAGCGGTCGCTGCAAACCGACGTGTCCATCATCGACGCCTTCGTGCAGGAATTCGAGGCCCGGGATCCGGACGCGCGGCTTTCTCGCTACTTCCGGAATCCCGATGCCGGCATTACGCGGCGATCGACGAACGCGGAGGTTGCCCAGTATCTGAGCGGCCAGGCCGACAATGCCATCGACCGGGCGATTTCCATCATTCGGGACCGCGTCGACCGCTACGGCGTGACCGAGCCGTCGATCCAGAAGCAGGGCTCGCGGCGAGTCGTCGTGGAGCTTCCCGGGATCGACGATCCCGACCGCGTTCGAAACCTGCTTCGCGGTACGGCTCGCCTCGAGTTTCACCTCATGGCGGAGCCGGAGGAGCTGCAGCGGTCTCTCCAGCAGATCATCGAGTATTACGAGGCGCCGGGAGACGTTCTAGAAGCGGATACGGCGGAGGTCGATACCACCGACGTCGCCGAGCCGCAGGACGACACGACGGACGCGCTCGACGCGATGGACCTGCTCGACGAACAAGACGAGGAAGGAGCGTCCAACCCGCTCCTGGCGGCCATGCAGCCTGTCGGGCAGGGCGTACAGTTCGGTGTCGTCTCCGAACAGGACACGGCCCTGGTGAACGAGCTGCTTTCGCGTCCGGAGGTGCAGCAGCTGCTGCCCAGCGGTGTGGAGCTGCTCTACACGGCCAACCCGATCGGACAGAGCGAAGACGGCCTCGAAGTGTATTATCTCCTGGGCGTACGCGAAGAGATCGAGCTTGCCGGCGACGTCATCACCGACGCGCGCGTGGATTTCGACGAGATGAACAGGGCTCAGGTCACGATGGTGATGAATTCGGAGGGTGCGCGCACCTGGGCCCGCCTGACGGGAGCCAACGTCAACAAGCCGGTCGCGATCGTGCTCGACGACGTCGTCTATTCGTATCCGACCGTCATCAACCGGATCGTAGGCGGCCGCTCGTCGATTACCGGGCTCGACAGCCGAGAGGAGGCCCAGGACATCGTCACCGTGCTGATGTCGGGTGCGCTCCCGGCGCCCGTCGACATCGTTGAAGAGCGGACGGTCGGTCCGAGCCTCGGACAGGCGTCGATCCGCGCGGGGTTCCTGTCGGTCATGGTGGGTCTGCTGCTGGTGGCACTCTTCATGATCTGGTATTACCGCACGGCGGGCCTCGTCGCGGACCTGGCGCTCATCTTCAACATCATCTTCATCTTCGGCATCCTGGCCGCCTTCAACGCGACGCTCACGCTGCCCGGAATCGCCGGTATCGTGCTGACGATCGGCATGGCCGTCGATGCGAACGTGCTCATCTTCGACCGAATACGCGAAGAACAGAATACGGGCAAGACGCTCAAAGCGGCGATCGACGCGGGGTACAACAAGGCGCTCAGCGCCATCTTCGACGCGAACATCACGACGTTCTTCGTGGGCGCCATCCTGTATTCGTTCGGCGTCGGACCCATCCAGGGTTTTGCCGTCACGCTCATGGCGGGGATCCTCTCGTCGCTGTTCACCGCCATCGTCGTTTCACGGATCGTGTTCGACTACATGGTCGTCGAGAAGCGGATGAGGGTCAGCTACGGCTGACGGCGCGCATCTAACGTTGTATCGATATCCACGCCCTTCCTCGAGCGGGGCACGACAGAAGAGATAGAGTCATGAGAATATTCGAGAACGCTGATTTCGCCTTCATCGCCAACCGGAAGAAGGGGTTCGTCTTCTCCGCCATCCTGCTCGTCCTGGGCCTGGGGTCCCTGCTCTCACGCGGCCTGGAGATGGGCATCGACTTCCAGGGCGGAATGGAATTCGTGGTCGAGAGCCCGGTGGCGCTCAACCCGGTGGCCGTTCGCGGGCAGCTGACGCCCACGCTGGGCGCGGAGCCCGAGGTGAAGACCTTCGAAAACGACATCCTCATCCGCACGTCCGCGGAGGGGGACATATCGGACGTGCAGAACCGGATCGTCGCGAGCATCGCCGAGGGCTTCCCGGGTTCGAATCCAAACGTCATCAAGACGGATATCGTGGGACCGCGCTTTGCCGAGGACCTCAAGAGAGGGGCCATCTGGTCCGTCCTCGGCTCGCTGCTGGTCATCTTCATCTACATCCTGGTCCGCTTCGAATGGCGGTTCGGGCTCGGCGCCGTGGCGGCCCTGTTCCACGACGTTACGATCACGCTCGGGCTGTTCTCGCTGCTGGCGGGCGTCCTTCCGTTCTCGCTGCAGATCGATCAGGCCATCATCGCGGCGTTCCTGACCATCGTCGGCTACTCCCTCAACGATACCGTGGTCGTGTTCGACCGCATCCGCGAGTATTCCAATCTTTTCAAGACGGAAACCTACGAAAAGCTGGTGAACCGATCGATCAACAATACGCTCAGCCGCACGGTCGTCACGTCGGGCACGACCTTGCTCGTCGTAACGGTCCTGTTTATATTCGGAGGCGAAGTGCTCCGCGGATTCGCGTTCGCGCTTATCATTGGCGTCATGATCGGTACGTATTCATCCATCTTCGTCGCGTCACCGGTCGTTCTGGCGCTGAGGGCGGGCCGCGCGTAGGCGCCCCTGTTTCCAGCCAACGAATCGAGATTATCGCATGAAATACGACGTCGATGAGCAGTACAATGCAGTCGTTATCAAGCTGAAAGGCAATGTCATGGGCGGCCCCGACGGGGCGAAGCTGCACGACCAGCTCCACGAGTTGAAGGACTCCGGCCGGAAGAACGTGGTGGTCGACCTCTCGAAGGTCAAGTTCATGAACTCGAGCGGGCTGGGGATGCTCATCAGCGCCCTGACGACCATGCGGAATGGCGGCGGAGATCTTCGCCTCGCGAACGTGGCTGACCGCATTCAATCGCTGCTCGTGATCACGAAGCTCATTACGGTCTTCCAGCACTTCGATTCCGTCGACGAGGCGGTTCTGAGCTACGAAGAGGACCCGCCGAAGCCGGCAGCGGAATAGGTGGTGGGAAAGGGCACACAAGCTCTTGCGAGACGTTGTATCTGCAGCTGGGAAAGGCGGCGAGTGTCCTCGCCGCCTTCCTTGTGAATGGACGTCCCATCGACGGCGGGAGAGGAGTCATGCCGCTCGACGGGAGCAGCGCAGAGGGGCTGCAACAGAAAGAGCGCGAGCAATTTTACTACGGCCTCGGAGGATGAGATGCCAGTTACGGTTGTAATCGGGACGCAGTGGGGAGACGAAGGCAAGGGCAAGGTGGTAGACCTTCTCAGCCGAGACGTGGACATCGTTGCCCGCTATCAGGGCGGCGCCAACGCCGGTCATACGATCTGTTGGGGCGATGAGACGTTCGTGCTCCACCTGGTGCCCAGCGGCATCTTCCACGAAAACGTCACCTGCGTGATTGGAAACGGCGTGGTGATCGATCCGGTCGCCGTGGTCGAAGAGATCGGAATGATTCGCGAGCTGGGCTACGACGTCGACGGCCGCCTGCTGATCTCTCACAACGCCCACCTCATCATGCCCTACCACAAGCGCATCGAGGAAGCGCGCGAGAGGGCGCGTGACGCCGGGGCGATCGGCACGACCGGACGCGGCATCGGGCCCGCCTATGTGGACAAGTTCGCCCGCACGGGAATCCGGGTCGTGGATCTGCTGGATCGGGACACGCTTCGGCGCAAGCTCAAAGAGGCCATCGAGGAAAAGAATGCATTTCTGCGAGGCGTCTATGAAGCGGACGAGCTCGACGTCGAGAAGATCATCGAGGAGTACGTCGAGTTCGATAAGCTGATAGACCCGTTTGTGACGGACACGTCGCAGTTTCTCGGCCAGGCGCTCAAGGACGGCAGGCACGTGCTGGCCGAAGGCGCGCAGGGATCGCTGCTCGACGTGGATTTTGGCACCTATCCGTTCGTGACCTCCAGCCACCCCACCGTCGGCGGATGCTGCACCGGACTCGGCGTGCCGCCCACGGAGATCGATCGCATAATCGGCATTGTGAAGGCCTACTCTACGCGCGTCGGGAACGGGCCGTTTCCCACGGAGCTCGAAGACGAGGCCGGCAGACGCCTTCGAACGGTCGGCGACGAATTCGGCGCAACCACGGGTCGACCCCGCCGCTGCGGATGGCTCGACCTGGTCGCCCTGCGCTACACGTCGATGATCAACGGGCTTACCGAGCTGGCCGTCACGAAGCTGGACGTGCTGACGGGTCTCGAAGAGATCAAGGTGTGCACGTCCTACCGGTACGACGGGAAGGAGACGTCACGTTTTCCGAGCGAGGTGCAGACCCTCGAAAGAGTCACACCTGTCTATCAGTCGTTCGGCGGCTGGGATGAAGACGTCACGGGCATCCACCGGATGGGTGAGCTGCCGGGGGCTGCCCGGCGTTATCTCGAGTTCATCAGCGACTTCCTCGGCGTGCGCATCTCCATGGTTTCTACCGGACCGAAGCGGGACCAGATCATCGCCTCGACCGCCGCTCCGGCGGTCGGCTCGTAACGCGTCGGGATCCGAGGATCGCGG
>CAZXHQ010000020.1:7195-11374 GCA_964640145.1 uncultured Rhodothermales bacterium
CGGAGCGGACGGGCGGATCCTGAACCCGACACCTCGCCCGACGTTACATGTGCCACGTACGGATACGCCGTGCTCCGGCGCCCGTACGTCCCTCGCTCGCAGTCCTCGTTCGCGATGAAAGCTTATCGTCATTCCGTTCGGCTCAAACTCGGGCTGATCGCCTTCGCCGTATTGATCGCCGTCGCCTCGCTCGCCTACACCAACGAGCTCGCCGAGCGCCTGCGGGAGCGCGAGCAGTTCGTGATTCAGCTCTGGGCGAGTGCGCAGGAGCACGTCGCGGCCGCCTCCCGCTACGGTAATCCCTATCTGCCGGTCTTCCGTGATATCGAGTCGATGCTGGCCGACTCGGACGGCGACGCACTCGATGCCGCGACGATGCGGGAATATCGGGACGCTCTTGCGTGGGCCCGCTCCATGCCGCCGCCTGGCGACGTGACGCTGGCGAGCGAGATCGTGCTGCAGGGCCGCTTCGGCATTCCCGCCGTCATTACCGACTCGGCGGTTTCCACGCCGCTCTTCTGGCAGAGCGTGCCGGCACCCGATTCGCTCTCCGGGCTGACGCCGGAGGAGGCCGAGCGCGTACGGAGCCGCCTGCTGGACCGCGCCCGCAGCATGGCCCAGGAGTACGAGCCGATCACCATCGAGCTCGGCACCGGGCCGAACACCCTCAAGCAATTCATCTTCTACGACGATTCGAAGCTCGTACGCGAGCTGACCATCTTCCCGTACGTACAGCTTTTGTTCGTCGCGCTCTTCATCTTCGTGGGCTACGTGGGCTTCTCCTACGTCCGCCGCAGCGAGCAGAGCAGTCTCTGGGTGGGGATGGCGAAGGAGGCCGCCCACCAGCTCGGCACGCCCATCTCCAGCCTGATGGGGTGGACGGAGCTGCTGAAGACGGGCGACCTGTCCGACGAGCAAGAGGCGGTGGCCCTGGATGAGATCGAGAACGACATCGTGCGCCTGCGCCGGGTAGCCAGCCGGTTTTCGGACATCGGATCCCTGCCCAAGCTGGAAGTGTGTGAGATCGAGCCCCTCGTCGAAGCGACGGCCGACTACATCCGACGCCGGATGCCCAAGCAGGCGCAGCAGGTCGATCTGAAGGTCGACGTAGCCGCCGGACTGCGCGCGCCCGTCAATGCGGAGCTGTTCGAATGGGTTATCGAGAACCTCCTCAAGAACGCCCTCGACGCCATCGAGGCGTCGCCCGGCGCGATCGAGATTTCCGGCTACATGGACGAGGGCCGGATCCACCTCGACGTCCACGACACGGGAAAAGGCATCGACCGAACGAACTGGAAGAACGTCTTCAGGCCGGGATATAGTACGAAGAAACGGGGCTGGGGCCTGGGCCTGAGCCTGGCGAAACGGATCGTGGAGGATTATCACGGCGGCAGCCTTGCGGTCGTCCAGTCGCGCCCGGGACACGGCACGACGTTCCGGATTACGCTGCCGGCCGCCAGGGAGCGCTCATCATGACGGGAACCTGATCCGGTTTCGAAGCTCCTCGGCATCGCCGTCGGTGACGGCGACGTAGATGTCGGCGCGGCGGCGCCAGACGAGTGCACGCGTCTCCCCAAGATCGTGGAGATCGAAGTTGCCTTCGGTCTCGATCTGGCGCAGGACGTCCTCCGGCAGTTCCACCTGTTGACGGTGCGCATCGAGGAATGCATACGAGTACACGTAGACGACGATCGAGCTCGCCCCCGCGCCATTCGAATACACGATTACGGGTGCTTCCGCTCCGTCGGCCACGTCGCGAATCAGAATGCCCTGCAGAGCGGCTTCGCCGATGCTGGGCACGGTGATGCGCCGGCCGAGGCGATCGCGGACGAATCGTTCGGCCTGTTCGGCGCTCGTCGTCTCGAACGTCACCTTCGTGTCGCCGGCCTGTTTGGCCGAAAGCGTGATCAGGTTCACGTCCGGCGCGCGCCTGGTCAGGGCGGAGAAGCCGTAGCCGAGGACGCCGGCTACCGCGATGATCAACAGCACGGCGACCGCGCGCATGGCGATGCGCTTTATCTGCGGCTTTCCCTCCTCGTCGGTTCGCGCAGGGGGGCCGGAGGACGTCCCGGCGGCTTCCAGCAGGGCCGGATGCAGGGTCGGAGGCACGGCCGACAGCTCGCGTTCGGTCATACGCCGAAGGGCACTTTGCTTCCAGCCGCCCGAGAGGCCGCTCTCCAGCAGGCGACGCTCGACCGGCGAGGCGCTCGCGTAGAGGGCGTCGCTCAGCGCATCGCGTGCTTCATCGAGCCGGGCGCAGGCCGTTTCGGCGTCGAGATGAAGCACGCGGGCCGCTTCGGCGCAGCTCATCTGCTGCACGTCGCAGAGCATGAGGAGGATGCGCGGTTCGGCCCCCAGCGTAGCGAAGGAGGCCGGAAGCGCCGCGTCGACGAATCGCTCCGCCAGCCGTGTCCGCAGCGCCGACATTTCCGGATCGGACGGAAGCGATCCGCCGACGGGCTCGTGGTAGGATGCCGTCGGGCGTCTCGCCCGGACGTCCAGCAGAATGCGGTAGAGATCCACGCGGACGCTGTCGGTAGCCCCGGGATCCGCCGGTGCGATGGAGACGCCCTCCTGCCGCGCACGCCGGAACGTCTGCTCGACGAGATCGGCCGCCTCGTCGGGACCCGATGAGACGATCTGCGCGAGCGCGTAGAGCCCCTCGAGATAGGCGGAGAGCGTCTCGCGCGAACCATCTTGTGATGCGGAAGAGGACATAGCGGGGCGCCGGTCCGACCGGCCGGCTACTTCGGTTCGCGAAAGAGGATGTTGACCGGGTCGCCCTTACGAATGCCCAGGAGCTCGGCGGCGTTCCCGGAGTTCACCGAGACTTCCAGCATGCCGCTGCTGTTATAGTGCATGAGCGGCTCGCCGGGCTCCACCGATGCATAGGTGTGTTTGATGCCTTCGAGAATGGCGCTGCCGACGAAGCATTTGATGGGCCGGTCCCCCCGGCGTGCCCCCAACATCTCACGGGAGACGTTCGTGATGCAGTTTCCAAACCGATCTACGTGAACCACCCAGCCCTGCACGCCCTGCTCGTCTATGATCGGCAGCGCCCATTGCATGGGCGAGAGCGCTTCGATGGGTGAGCCGATCGTCGCTAACTCGATCCCGGCCGACAGGTGCGCCGCCGCCGGAGCGAATACGTCCCGGCCGTGAAAGGTCGCACTGACGTCGTCGGACCGCCAGTACGCGGGGTTGTCCAGCACGACGGATGATTCCGGCCTTTCGCCGTCGAGCACCAACGGGAGGATGCCGTTGTCGGGGCCTACGAAGTATTGGTGGCGACAGCGGAGGGCGACCGGGCGCCGCGGCGTCCCCACGCCGGGATCGACCACGATGAGGTGAATGGTTTCGGGCGGAAAGAAAAAGGCTGCGTCCCGCAAAACGAAAGCGCCCTCCATGACGTCCTGCGGTGCGATGGCGTGAGAAATATCGACCATCCGAACATCGGGATTGATTCCGATGATGACGCCCTTCATCGCTCCCACGTACGCATCGTGCGTCCCAAAGTCCGTAGTGAGCGTTATGATTCTAGACACGGTCGTTTGCAGAACTCCTTCCTCAGTGAAAAATGCCCGAACGTCCTGGCGGGGGAATGGGACGCGCGTCGAGATGGCTTCCAAATCGCGCCGAACATCGCGCCCAAAAGCGCGCCCAAAAGTGCGCCCAAAATTACAAAGAATACGTCGCCTCGCCACGCCGCCGGGTAGCCTCCAAGGGGAATTCGAAATTCGAAGCTGGAACGCCCGTCCAAGGGCACGGTACATCGTCAAGACGCACGCGGGGATCGACGGGTCATGAAGGATGTGGGCGACAGGGGGGAGGATATCGCCGCGCGCTTTCTCGAAGCGCAGGGCTACGTGATCCTCGATCGCAACTATCGCTTTCAGCGAGCGGAACTCGACCTGGTATGCTACGAGCCGGCCGATGACCCTGCGGAGGGAGGCGAGCTGGTGTTCGCGGAGGTGAAGACCCGGTCGGGCCTGGGCTTCGGACGGCCGGAGGAGTCCGTTTCGACAGGCAAGCAGCGGCACATCGCCCGCGCGGCCCGAGCCTATCTCTACGAGCGACGGCTCGAGAGCGCACCGTGCCGGTTCGACGTCATATCCATCGTGCTGCGCGCCGACGGCACGCCGGAGATCGAGCATTTCAAGCGAGCTTTCTGGGCGTGAA
>CAZXHQ010000020.1:11474-16487 GCA_964640145.1 uncultured Rhodothermales bacterium
CGCGCCGACGGCACGCCGGAGATCGAGCATTTCAAGCGAGCTTTCTGGGCGTGAAACGGCGCCGCGGTGCATCGTCACGCTCCGCTCGACGAGATCCCTGCACGGCCTCGATGGCTCCGTGGCGATGAACATCGGCAGGTAGGTACTACAGGGCTTCGCGAATCGCTGCCAGCGTGGAAGGGTCCTCCAGGCTCGTCACGTCGCCGGCATCCTGGCCGAGGTACGTCGCTCGAATGACTCGGCGCATTATCTTGGCGTTACGCGTCTTCGGCAGAGCGCTCACGAATTTGATGTCGGCCGGGCGCAGGGGCTTGCCCAACGCGTCGGTGATGCGCTGCGTCAGCCGCCGGCGAACGGCCGCCGAGGGGTCGTGGTCGGGCATGAGCACCACGAAGGCAACCAGCTCCTCGCCCTTGACGTCGTGCGGAACGCCGATGGCTGCGCTTTCGGCGACGGCTTCGTCGGCGTTGAGCACGGCCTCGACCTCGGCCGGACCGACGCGCTTGCCGGCTATCTTGATGGTGTCGTCGCTGCGGCCGAGGATATACCAGAGTCCGTCGTCGTCGACGGCGGCGAAGTCGCCGTGCAACCAGATGTTCTCGAAGCGGCTCCAGTAGGAGTCCAGGTAACGCTCGTCGTCCTTCCAGAAGCTGCGCGTCATGCCGATCCAGGGCTTCTTCACGACGAGCTCGCCCACCTCGCCGCGTACCGACTCTCCCGCCTCGTCGAACACGTCTGCATCCATCCCCGGCACGGGCCCGGAGAACGCACACGGCTTCAGCGGCTTGAACAAGTTGCCGCAGAGGATGCCCCCGCTGATCTCCGTGCCGCCGGAATAGTTGAGGATCGGCTTGCGCCCGTCGAGGACCTCGTCGAAAAGCCACATCCAGGATTCCGGATCCCACGGGCTTCCGGTCGACCCCACCATGCGAAGACGTGAGAGGTCGTGCGGCCGGATCGGTTCGGTGCCATGCGCGCGGAGCGACCGGATCAGGGTCGGCGAGACGCCGAGATGCGTGACGCCGTGGTCTTCGACGAGCTGCCACACCCGTCCCGGTCCGGGATAGTCGGGGGCGCCGTCGTAGAAGACCATCGTGGCGCCGATGCAGAGCGTTCCGAAGACGAGCCAGGGTCCCATCATCCATCCCATGTCCGACATCCAGTACATGCACTCCCCGGGCTTCAGGTCCATGCTGTGGTACATGTCCTGCGCGCCCTTGACCGGAAAGCCGCAATGCGTGTGAACGGCGCCCTTGGGTTTGCCGGTGGTCCCGCTGGTATAGATGATCATGATGACGTCTTCGGCCGACGTCCGCTCCGTCTCGGCCTCCTCGCCGTGTCCCTCCATGAAATCCTCCCACCAGACGTCGCGCCCCTCCGTGAAGGGAGCTTCCTCCGTTATGCGGATACGGCGATGCACGATTACGTGCTCGATGGTCGGTACGGCGACGAGCGCCTCGTCGACCGCGATCTTCATGTTCACCACGCTGCCTCGACGACGGGTTCCGTTGACGGTGAACAGGGCCTTTGCCTGCGCATCCCGCAGGCGCGTCCCAATGGCCGACGGCCCGTAGCCGCTGAAAAGGGGCAGGATCACGGCGCCGACCTTGGCGATAGCGAGAAAGGCGATGCAGAGCTCGGGCGTCATGGGCATGTACAGCCCCACGGCGTCCCCTCTACCGATGCCGAGCGCACGCAGGCCGTTCGCACAGCGGCACACCTCCGCGTGCAGGTCGCCGTAGGTGAGGGTTCGCACCGCGCCGTCTTCGGCTTCCCAGCGGAGCGCGTCGCGCTCGCGAGCTTCGGTATCCTGCCGCTTATCCAGCAGGTTGTGGACGATGTTCATGACGCCGCCCACGCACCACCTGGGCCGCTGGATGCCGCCGCTCAGATCCACGACGTGCTCGTACGGTTGGTAGAACTCGATTCCAAGGTCCTCCAGGGCCGCATTCCAAAACCATGTAACGTCAGAAACAGACCGTTCGAGCAACTCGTCGTACGATTCGAGTCCATGCCGTCGCATGAATCGAAACAGGTTGCTTTCCCGGATCCACGCCGGGTTCGGATTCCAGACGATCTGCTGGTCGAACGGAAAGGTGTCTCCGGAACGTGATGGTTCGCTCATCCGCGTGCAAAATCGTAGCGATCAGGGGTTTCGATGCGCCGTAGTGGATGCAGTATAGGGGGCGCGGCCCCGTGACGGCAAGAAGGCGTCGCCTCGCAGCGGCCATCCGGCGCTCTAAAGGGGCCTTCGATACCGATCTACGTACCAGATCATTACAGATGCGTGTCGCCGTTGCATGGCTCCTGCCGCTGTGGATCTACCTTTTCGCGGGCCTGGCCGCGGCGGCGCAACCGGTCTCGACGCCGGTGCACATCCTCGGTATCGTCGTGGGGCCCGACGGCGAGGCCCGCGTCGAGTGCCGCCGCCATCAGGTCGGCGCCTCCGAGCTCCGAGACCCTGCCGCCATCAATGCCGCCGCTCGCAGCCTGTTCTCCGCTATTGCCGACCCGTCGGCGATCCGGTGGCACGTGAACGACGTGTTTGTGCCCGGACGGCCGGCGTCGAACAAGGCCGCCCAGCCGGCTACGTTCGAGGTCGAGTACAGCGGTTTTACGGCCGAGGCGCGGGAAGCCTTTCAGCATGCCGTGGATCTCTGGGCGTCGCGGATCGAGTCGGACGTGCCCATCGAGATCGAAGCCAACTGGAGCGCGCTGGAAGACAACGTCCTGGGCAGCGCCGGACCGCAGTATCTCGACGACGCCAACACGGGCAATACGTGGTACGCCGCCGCGCTCGCCAATGCGATTCGTGGACGGGACGACTTTCCAGCCCGAGTGGACATCCTGGCCAACTTCAACAACGATTTCGATAACTGGTATTTCGGCCTGGATGGACAGACGCCGGCGGGAATGATCGACTTCGTCACGGTGGTGCTGCACGAAATCGGGCATGGCCTCGGTTTTGTGGGCAGCATGAAGGTGGACGACGGCGAGGAGGAGACGGAATGCAACGGGACGGCCGACGTCGGGTGCTGGGGCTTTGAGGAGTTCCCCGACATACCCATCGTCTACGACCGGTTCGCCGAGGACGGGTCCGGCGACCAGCTCGTCAATGCAGCCGTCTATCCGAATCCGTCGGCGCTGCTGGGCGACGTCCTCCAGGGCGAGCCTGTGTTGTTCGCGGGCGGGGCGGCTGCATCCGTCTACGGAGCGCGCCCTCCCCTGTACGCGCCGGCCGAGTGGGAGTCCGGTTCGAGCTACGCCCATCTCGACGAGGCCACGTTCGGCCCGTCGGATCCGAGCGCCTTGATGTCCCCGTTCGTTTCGACCGCCGAGGCCATTCACGATCCCGGGCCGGTCGGGTGTGCCGTCTTCGCCGACATAGGGTGGGTCACCACCTCCACGTGCGGTACGCCGCCGGACCCGCCGCCGCCCGCGGTCCCGGTCCTGCTCGCTCCCGCTGACGGGTCGCAAGACTGGACGCCGCCGGTGACGCTCGAGTGGGAGCCCGCGCTCGGCGCGTCGACGTACGGGCTCGAGATATCCCCCGATGCCGGTTTCTCGTCGGAGGGGATGAAGTCGATCAGCACGGGCAGCACGTCGCATCTCGTCGAGGAGCTGCTGCCGGAGACCACCTACTACTGGCGCGTGCGGTCGTCGAACGGCCAGGCCGTGAGCGACTACTCGGACGTGTATCAATTCTCGACCGCTCCGCTGCCTCCGGCAGCGCCTGAGCTGACCTCCCCGTCCAACGGCGCATCCGAGGTGTCCACCGACGTCACGCTGGTGTGGTCCGGCGCGCTGCAGGCTGACCATTTCCGGGTCCAGGTCGGAGAAACGGCGGATTTCGCCGCCCCGATCGTCGATGACACCACCGGCGCGACGTCGCTGGACCCCATCGGACTCGAGGGCGAGACGCAGTACTTCTGGCGCGTTCGGGGGGTCAACGAGGGTGGAGCCGGGGCGTGGTCGAAGGTGTTTTCATTCACGACGTTGATCAAGATCGCGCCGCCGCCCGAACCGATCTTTCCCGCCGACCGTACCGTGGGCGTTGACACGACGCTCACGCTGGAATGGACGCCGGTCGACGAAGCGGACGGGTACGACGTGCAGCTAGGTGAGGACAGCACGTTTGCGACGGCCATCGTCGACCGGTCGGGCATTGCGACGACCACGTACGAGGTGCCCGAGCTCGAACGAGAGACGACGTATTTCTGGCGCGTGCGGTCCGCCATCGCAGGCGAGACGGGTGGATGGTCCCCGGTCGTCCGGTTCACCACGCTCGTCCACGCGCCCCTCGTTCCGACGCCGCTGGAACCGGATCACGGGGACGAAATGGTGGAGATCCCGACCCTGTTCACCTGGTCGCGAGCGTCGGGAGCCGATTACTACCAGCTTCAAGTAGCCGAAGGATCCGACTTCGACCGTCCCGTCGTCGATTCCTCGCTGGTAGACTCGACGCGCCTCGTCGTTGATCTGCTCGAGCATTCGACGACGTATATCTGGCGCGTTCGTGCCGTCAACGCGGCAGGTCGCAGCGTGTGGACCAGAGGGGTGCGGTTTACGACCACGTCCGAGGTTGCGTCCGAGGACGACGAGCAGCTCCCTCGCGAGTTCAGGGTCGCCGCGGCGTATCCGAATCCATTTCGCGATGTCGTATATCTGGATGTGGCGCTCCCGGACGAGGCGAACGCGCGGCTGAGCGTGTACGACGCCGTCGGACGCCGGGTCGGTGTCGTTCTCGACGAACGGCGGCCGGCCGGTACGCATACCATTACCTGGTCGGTGCCGTCGCTTGCGAGCGGCATGTATCTGTTCAGGCTCGAGGCAGGGGGCGCGACGTCCGTCGTCACGGCACTCCGTGTTCGCGGCGCCGACCGAAGATCGCTGATGTTCAAGTGATCGCACCCTCGAAAGCATCCAACGTTACCCCATTAACCCGCCGCGTCGCGTAAAATGGCCGAGAAGATCGAGAAGACCGAAGAAGAGTGGAAGGAAGATCTACCGCCG
>CAZXHQ010000021.1:0-16370 GCA_964640145.1 uncultured Rhodothermales bacterium
GAGCAAAGGCCGCTGGTGCCCATCTGCCCGCGCGGCTTTGCCGGATGCATCCATCTTGCCGCCGTGTTGTAGGGCGGACTGCAAGAACGATGTCAGTTCGGGTCCTGTCGGCGACGCTCGATGTACCACTGCAACGTGCGGAGGTGTCCCCGCCAGCGGCGCCGGTATCCGGCGGAGAAGGCCCGTACGGCGTCCTCTTCGCTTGCGTGCCGGAAGAGCCAGGCGACGTCGTAGAGTTCGCAGGCGATTTCGGCGAGATCCGCACCCGCGTCCCCGGAAATCAGTTCAGCTTCGCCGTTCTGGTCTACCGGATTCGCAGGGGTGCTGTAGTATCCGAAGCTGGGAAACTGCTGTCCGACCAGCGCCCGCATCTTGTCGTATTCGCGTTCGGGCGTCTCGGGGAATCCGGTAGCCGATTCGTCGGTGGAGACCTCGTCGTCGCCCCCCGCGTGCTGCATCCACGCCAGCATGTCGAGGGCCACGACGAGCGCGGCGACGTTCTCACGCTCGTCGCCGTGTCCGTTCGCCACCAGATCCAGAAAGTGGCTGACGGCTACCCGTACGTCGTTGGAATCCATCTATGCTTGGAGCTTACGGGAGAATCAAGGTCGGCCGTGATCCGTCGAGGGCCCGGCGGAGTACGTGCATCGACCCTCTCATAGGACGTCGGCGTACGTACGAACTGATGTACCGAGCCGGTGCCATCTTGGTCCGAGATGCCGGTACGTTCTCACGTGTACGGCAGGCGCTTCGCTGCGGCCTGCCTCACTCGTTCGCATCGTAGAGCCGCGGCGTGACGGAATCGTCCTGGTGCGGACTCGGGGCAGATTCGCCGGACCGGTGGAGGAGCTGGTATACCCGACCCACCAGCTCGTCCGGCGTGAAGGGCTTACTTACGTAGTCGTCGAACCCTTGCTGCAGAAACCGCTCCTGGTCGCCGGGGAGGGCGTACGCCGTGACCGCCACGACGGGCACGCCGTCATAGTCGTGGTTGCCCCGGATCGCATTGAGCACCTCGACCCCGGAGGCGCCGCTTCCGAGATTGATGTCGCAGAGCACGAAATCGAAGGCCATCCGGCTGATTTTGCGAAGCGCCTCCGCGCCGGTGAAGGCCAGCGTGACGTCGCCGGCCACCGACAGGACGCTGCGCAGCAGAAGCGCGGTCTCGGCATTGTCTTCCACCACGAGGATCTGCGCCTCCGTCCAGTCGCCGCGCGCGAATTCGGCGCTCTCCTGCTGCGTCGCCGCCGGCAGGCCCGTCCTGACGAGGGGGAAGGAGACGGTGATGCTCGTACCTTCGCGCTTGACGCTGTGGACGTCGATGTCGCCGTCCATCAGATCCACGAGCCGCTTGGTGAGCGCCAGGCCGAGGCCGCTGCCCTCGTGCGTCCGCTCGTGTCCGGTCGACTCCTGTCGAAATGTATCGAAAAGATGCGGCAGGAAAGCCGGGTCGATTCCGATGCCGCTGTCGCGGACCTCGATGTGAATGTGTTCGTCCGCCACGTGGGTGCGGATTTCTACGAAGCCGTTCTCCGTGAACTTGATGGCGTTTCCGACGATGTTTTGCAGCACGCTGTTGAGCGCGCCGCGGTCCACACGAGCATGCGCGCCGCGTGCCCCGGGGCTGCAGAGGTGACGGAACGCCAGGCCTTTGCTCGTAGCCTGCGTTTCGAAGAACCTGGCGGTCTCCTCGACTACCCCTGACACGTTGAGCACGTCGAGTTCGACGGTCATCTGCTGCGATTCGAGCTGCGCGAGGGAAAGGACGGCGTTCAGCGTGTCCATCAGGCGCCTTCCGCTGTGTTCGATAAGCTGAGCGAAGCGCTCGTGCTCTTCGGAAAGGTCCTCGGCCAGCATGGAGGCGTACCCGATGACCGCCGTAAGCGGCGTGCGCAGCTCGTGGCTCATGTTGGCGAGGAAGGTCGTCTTGAGATGGGCCATCTCCTCCGCCTTCTCCTTCGCCGTCCGGAGCGCCCTTTCGTACTCTTTTCTGTCGGTGATGTCTTCGAAGAAGAGGGCGTACTTCGTTTCCTTCTCGAGCTCGAACTCCGAGACGGAGAGCGACACCTGCATTTCCGTGCCGTCCTTCCGGCGTCCGACTACTTCGTGGCCCGTACCCACGTCGCGCCAGCTGAGACGTCGATCGTCGTTCTCGTCCGTCCATTCCTGCGCGGCCGGAGGCAGCAGCATGTTGACGTGCGTTCCGATCAGCTCGTCGCTCGGATATCCGAACAGGCGTTCGGCGGCGGGATTGAGCACCTCGAGGTGTCCGTGTCGGTCGGCCACGATGATGCCTTCGGCGGCGGTCTCGAGGATGATCCGCTGGTGACGCTCCTTCTCCTCCAGCACGCCGAGCTGGTACCGGATGTGACCGGCCATCTTGTTGAAGGCGCCGACGAGCACGCCGATCTCGTCGGAGGTAGCGGCGGGGAGGTCGACGTCCCATTCCCGGTCGCCGAAGTGAGAGAGCGCCTCCGTGATCCGGCTGAGCGGACGGGTCAGCAGGCGGGATAAGGCGAGAGCGATCAGCGCCCCGCCCAGACTGAAGATGAGCACGATCAGCGCGCTGCGTTTCTGGACCTCGTTGACCACCTCGAGGATCGTCGACGTCGGGGAAACGACCGCCATGCGCACGTGTCGGTCTTTGTTGAGCGCATCGTAGGGAAACCGGTCGAAATAAGCGATACCGGGATGGTGGTCATCTTCCTGCAGCTGTTCGACGGAACGAACGTTCGCGGAGTGCGCACCATGCGACCTGAAGATCTCGTCGATCCGGAAACGGCTCGTGCCGGCATACAGGTCGATGGTGTACGGTCCTTCCGGAGCCGTAAGGAGCTCGCCGTCCGCATTTGCGATGAGAAGCGATTTGTCGGGGCCCACGACGGATGTCAGGCTGCCGAGCAGCTCTCGCAGGTCGATGCTTGCCGTCACGGCGCCGTACAGTGCGCCGCCCTGAGCAAAGACCGGCATGGCTGCATAGATCATCGGTACGGGCGGAGCGTCACCGGGGGCCTCGACCATCTCGATGTCGGAGAGATAAACGTACCCGGGCGTCAGCGTGGAATCTAACGGAAGCGTTTTATCCACATCGGCCCCGGCCGTCTCTTCCTGCCCCTGCTGACGGTTCTGTTCGCTGCTTACCAGCGTCAGCGGGCCTCGCCTCAGTTCGATGAAGCTGACCTTGACGTAGGAGGGTCGGTTCTGAAGAAACACCTTGAAGATGTCCTCCAGCTGGGTTCGCCACTCACGATCGAGCAGCGCCGTTTCCGGATCGAGGCCCCTCCGCAAACGGGCGCGCACGATGCCCTGCACGGGCGGCGTCGACGCAAGGAAGCGGACGTCCTTCGTCGTCGCTTCGATGCTGGCCAGCATACGCACGCGCACGATCTCTGCGGTGTGCGCGAGCCGCTCCGTCGAAGACCTCGTCAGCGACGACTCGGCGCCCTGGTAGACCATGTAACCGGTCGTGCCCGAGCCGATCAGGAGCAGACCCGAGAAAATGATAGCGATGCGAACTGCGATTCCGCCCTTCATGCGTCGGTAGGTTGTCTTGACACGTTTTCGAGAGCCGCGCAGAGGCTGTCCAGGGTGAATCGTCCGCCGCGCTGCGGCAAGGCGAGACTGTCTGCGGTGTCGAACGGACGTCGAAATTCGTGCCAGGCTACGAATCAGCCCATCCGGCCTTGTTTGCGGCTGGTTTCGTCGTGTTCCCTCCTGCGAAGTGAAAGATGTGCCGGCCGTGTGGGCAGATTTTTCCGCGTACGCACCAGCCGGATGTACCTGCGAGGAGCAGTCGAAAGGTTGGTTCTCTTCCGGGGGCATCCTGGCGGCCGGCAGCACGTCGGTTGGGCCTTCCGCGAGGGCCGCCGGATCCGTCCCGATGCTTTCACCGGGTAAGGACTGCTTTCACCGGGTAAGGACGGCAAATCCGAAGTCCGGGCCCCATCCCTGCCCGTACGCCAGCGCGATCCACATAAGCGCCATGCCTTCCAACGAGTTCGCCATGTACAGGGGACCGTTGTCGACGGCCTCGAAACCGAGCACGGAGATCAACTGCCGAACGGTCGCTTTCGCTTCGGGATCGTCCCCGCAATAGGGCATGGCGAGCGGGCCGCTCGGAAAGGCCGGATCGTCCATGTTTTTCGACCCCGTCGTATTGAACGCCTTGACGACGCGGGCGTCGGGAGCCTGCTCGGCAATGCGCTCGGCGAGAGAGAGGATGTCCGGTCGCGGCGTCAGGTCAGCTTCGTGGCGGTTCGTGCAATCGACGATGACCTTTCCACGGAGATCTCCCAGTCCCCGTACGACCTGCTCGACCTCGGATCCTGGAACGGCGAGGAGGACGACCTCGGCATCGGCCGCCGCATCCTGCTGTGATGCCGCCTCGGCACCGGCGCGCTTTGCGAGAGCCTTCACGTCCTCGTCTTCCGGCCGCCGGGACCCGAAGCATACGTGGTGTCCGGCCTCCGACCACCGGCGGCCCAGTACCCTCCCGACGTTTCCGGTTCCGATAACAGCAATACGCATGACGGATCCTCCTGGGATATGCATCGATGAGCTACCGAAAGGTGGCGACGCGGCGGCCTCCTGTCAAGCCCGCACTCGGACCGCACGAGCCCCGCTAGGAGGACGGCATGATAACATAGCTTCGCTGTTTGACCCTTCCTCGCGGATAGCCGTTCTTGGTTGCAGGTTCGGGGCGCCCCACAGCCGGCGCCGACGCGCACGGCCGTCGCCGAGGCGCACAGCCGTCGTCCTCGCGCGGAGCCGTCGTCGTGGCACGTGCGGCGACCCGCCGCCGACCATCACCTCGATCATCCATTCAACCAGAGCGTCATGCGACTACTTGTGCTTCTCTGCCTTCTGTTCTCCTCGGCAACCACGGCGGCTGCGCAGCACGCTCATACGCATGCGGCGGAGCGGGTCGTCGACTTTCCCGACGTGCCGGGCTATCATACGCTGGTCTGCGACTTCCACGTCCACACGGTATTCTCCGACGGCAGCGTATGGCCGGACGTTCGAATCGAGGAGTCCGAGCGAGACGGGCTGGACTGTCTTGCGGTAACGGACCATCTCGAGTATCAGCCTCATGCGGACGACATCCCCCATCCCGATCGGAATCGCTCCTACGAGCTCGCCGTAGAATATGCCGACGAGAGCGAGCTGATCGTCTTGAGAGGCGCGGAAGTCACCCGATCGATGCCGCCCGGCCATTCCAACGCTATTTTTATCGACGACGTCAATCCTCTCCTGGTCGACGACGCACTCGCAGCATTCCGGGAGGCCGGCCGCCAGGGGGGATTCATCTTCTGGAATCATCCGCACTGGACGGCGCAGCGACCCGACGGCGTGGCCGCCCTCACGGACTTCCATCGCCGGCTCATCGACGAGAATCTGCTGCACGGCATTGAGGTGGTGAATCACCGCACATATTCCGACGAGGCGCTTCAGATTGCGCTGGACCACGACCTCACGATCCTGGGCACGTCCGACATTCACGGACTCGTCGATTGGGACTTCGACATCCCGGAAGGCGGGCACCGGCCCGTCACCCTCGTCTTCGCCGAGGAGCGCTCGGCAGAGGGCATCCGCGCCGCGCTGGACGACCGGCGAACCACGGTGTGGTACGATGACCTTTTGATCGGTCGCCCGGAGCATCTGGTGCCGCTTATCGAGGCCTCCGTAACCGTCGACACGACGGAATACAGCGAAGATTCGTCGGTCCTGTGGGTGACCTTCGCGAACGAGTCGGACGCCCCCTTCCTGCTCCGGAATCGGACGGATTACACGTTCCACGACGTCGCTGGCATCGTGACGGTCGCACCCCGATCGACCACCACCGTTCGGGTGAAGCCCGGCGAACGCGTTCCGCGCTTCGAGCTCACCTTCGAGGTCCTCAATGCGCTTACGGCTCCGAACCGGCATCCGCAAATTACGTGGGAAATAACGGCGGACGTGTCGCACCAGGACGACGAAGGCGGCGACTGACGAGCTTTCTAGCGCGCGCAGGATCCTGCGGACCTCCTTCGAGCCGTGACGATGCGCGATCGGACGGTGGGGGACGCGTCCGTGAGCGCAGGGATCTCGACCGGCCCTCCTCCTGTATTTAATAACGGAGACCGGTTCTTCGGTCCACGGCATTTCCCGCGGAATGTACACGTCGATGAGGCGGTCGCCATTCAGACAACGGCGGTGTTCTCGCCTCATGGTTTCCGTGCCGATGCCTACTTTGGACGCCCGTCCCGGATATTTGGTCGCCTTTCTGCTCGTGCTCGGTCTTTTCCTGCAGGCCTGTTCGGGGGGTCGGCTGTATATCCGCAGCGTGCCGGACGAGGGGTATGGGCAGACGACGAATTATCAGTTTCAGGCCCGCATCCATGCCGACTCGGTCGGTACGTGCACCAAGATGGTCGTACGGGTCAGGCCGGTCAACAAGTTGTATCTGAGAGGACGACCGCCGTCCCGCCTGCAGCTTTTCGACGACGACTGCATACGTCCTCTTCGATTCGAGCGGGTGAACTACGTCTCGGAGCGGACGGGCGAGGCCGTCCGGCTTTCCGGACCCGATGTGGCGCAGTTTTTTTCCAACCATTTCCGCCTCGAAAATGAGCTCATCGCGTGGCTCTTCGACGAAGGCGTGATCTGATCCGATACCGCCCAAGGTGAGAGCCGCTGTCTCTCGATCGACGTGTGGGTCGGGCCGGAAGGCCTGCCTTCGAACGTTGCACGAGAGTGGGAAAACCCCGTGTCGTGATATGATACGGGAGACCTATTTTTGTACGTTGTCGGCCATGTCCGGATCATCGCCGCGTGCGGCAGGTGCCGGTCGGTACATTTTGCTGCAGACCCTGGTGACGAAGATCGACCATGGAAGTCAACCGTGATGATTCTGCGGAGTCCGAGTTGCCGCTGCGTACGACGGATCCGGAATCGGGAAGGCCTGAGTCTACCGTCGTAGGGATCGGAGCCTCAGCCGGCGGGCTCGCGGCGCTGAGGGAATTCTTCGATCGCGTTCCGGAGAACAGCGGGCTGGCCTTCGTGGTCGTGGTCCACCTGTCGCCGGATCACGAGAGCCATCTGGACGATCTCCTTCAGCCGCACGTCAAGATGCCGGTTCGCCAGGTTACCGAGACCATGCCGCTGGAGCCCGACCGCGTCTACGTCATCCCTCCCAATGCGAATCTGAATACGATCGACACGCATCTCCGCCTCTCGGAGCTGGAGGAGAAGCGCCATGAGAGGGCACCGATCGACCACTTCTTTCGGACGCTCGCGGAGACGCACGGCGGTCATGCGATCTGCGTGATCCTTACGGGTACGGGGTCGGACGGCACGCTGGGCCTCAAGGAGGTCAAGGGCCGCGGCGGCCTCGCCATCGTACAGGATCCGAAAGAGGCCGCGTATGACGGCATGCCGCAGAGTGCCATCGCCACGGGCCTCGTTGATTTCGTTCTCCCTCTGGCCCGCATGCCCGAGGTGATTCTGAGGTTCGCCCGGACACGGCCGCGCGTGCGGGTCCCGGCCGACGGCGGCGATCTGAACGACAACGAGGAGCGCCTCTTGCAGAAAATCTTCGCGCATCTCATGGCGCGCCGCAATTGCGACTTCTCGCGCTATAAGCGCTCCACCATTATGCGGCGGATCCGTCGACGCATGCAGATGCATCAGATCGAGGAGCTCGGTGAATATCTCGATCTGCTGCGGAAAGAATCGGAGGAGGCGCGTACGCTTGCCGACGATCTCCTGATCACGGTGACCAGCTTCTTCCGTGATCGGGAGGCCTTCACGTACCTGGAAGAGGAAATTGTCCCGAAGCTGTTCGAGGGAAAGGAGGCTGATGACGAGGTACGCGTGTGGAGCGTCGGCTGCGCAACGGGCGAGGAAGCCTACTCGCTCGCCATGCTGCTCATGGAGGAAGCCTCCAGGTACGAGGCGCCTCCCAAGATCCACGTCTTTGCGAGCGACCTCCACGAGCCGTCCCTGGAGAAAGCCCGCGATGGGTTCTATCCGGGAGACATCGAGTCGGAAGTCAGCCCCAAACGGCTGCGGAGGTTCTTTCGGAAGGACGACGGAGGCTACCGAATCCGCAAAGAGGTTCGCGAGCTCGTCGTCTTCGCCCCCCACAATGTGCTGAACGATCCGCCGTTCTCACGGCTCGATCTGATCTCGTGTCGAAATTTGATGATCTATCTGCAGCGTGACGTGCAGCGCGACGTGGCCGTGCTCTTTCACTATGCGCTTCGGCCGGACGGTTTTCTTCTTCTGGGCTCCTCGGAGACGCTCGAGCGGTCCGAGCTCTTCATGAGCGTCGAGAAGGAGCACTGCATCTACGCGAAGCGCAACGTGCCGCCCCCGGAACCGCGGCTGGCCGTTTTTCCGATGTCGACGCTCGGCCCGCACCGGCAGCGTGCGCGACCGAAGCCGGAGGAGGAGCCGATCGCATACGGACGGCTTCACCAGCGAATCGTCGAGCAGTACGGTCCTCCGAGCATGCTGGTGAGCCCGGATGATCAGGTGGTCCACCTGTCCAGGCATGCGGGCCGGTATCTCGTTCATCCGGGGGGCGAGCCGACGCACAGCGCCTTCAAAGTGGTGCGCAAGGAGCTGCGCATCGAATTGCGGTCGGCTATCCACGCGGCGCGCGAACGTGGGGAGTCGACGCGGTCGGTGCCCATTCCGGTCCGGTTCGACGGCTCATCGAGCCCGGTGGTCCTAGACGTCCGGCCGGCCCTCGAGCCCGAGCACCAGGGATTTATCCTGGTCATCTTTGAGGAACGGTCGGCCCTGGATGCGGACGTCGAGAAGGTCCATGCCTCCGGAGACGGGCACGACGTGCGCGTGCGGGAGCTCGAGGCCGAGCTGGACATGACGAGGAACCGTCTCGAGAGCATCATCGAGGAATACGCGACGAGCCAGGAGGAGATGAAGGCCTCCAACGAGGAGTTGCTGTCGGCCAACGAAGAGCTGCGCTCCACGATGGAGGAGCTCGAGACGAGCAAGGAGGAGCTGCAGAGCATGAATGAGGAGCTCCAGACAGTCAATCAGGAGAACCGCCACAAGGTGGAAGAGCTCGCGCAGCTCTCCGGGGATCTTCAGAATCTGCTGACGGCAACCGACATCGCGACGCTGTTTCTCGACCGGGACCTCCGCATTCTTCGCTTTACACCCCGGGTCGGCGACCTCTTCAACGTGCGCATGACCGACCGCGGGCGGCCGATCGCCGATCTGACGCATCGCCTCGGATACGACCAACTTCAGGTCGATGCGACGGCCGTGCTCGACCGGCTGGTACCCGTCGACCGTGAGGTACGCGACGACGAGGGCCGGTGGTACCTGACCCGCGTCCTGCCGTACCGGAGCGCCCAGGACCGCATCGAAGGAGTCGTGATTACATTCATCGACATTACGGAGCGGAAAAAGGCCGAAGAGGCGCTCCGCGAGAGCGAAGAGCGCTATCGCCTTCTCGTGGAGAGCGCCAAGGAGTACGCCATCTTCGTGCTCGACGTGGACGGCAGCATTACGACGTGGAATGCAGGGGCCGAACGCCTGTTCGGATACGATGAGGAAGAAGCGATCGGGGTGGAAGGCTCGATCATCTTTACCGAGGAGGATCGGAAGGCGGACGTGCCTGCCACGGAGATGGAATTGGCCCGGCGCAACGGTACGGCATCCGGCGAACGCTGGCACGTCCGCAAGGACGGCTCCCGCTTCTGGGCGAGCGGCGCGATGGAATTGCTCCAGAACCCGGACGGGAGCCCGCGCGGGTTTCTCAACGTGCTGCGCGACAATACGGAGCGCAAGGAGGCGGAGGAGGCGCTGCGCCGAGCCAACGAGACGCTCGAACAGCGGGTCGAGGACCGAACGCGTGAGGTTCGCTCGCTGGCGTCCAAGCTGACGATGGCCGAGCAGGAAGAGCGCCGCCGCATATCGCAGATCCTGCACGACGATCTGCAGCAGGTTCTCTACGCCGTCAACATGAAAATCAGCCGGGTCCGTGACAGCGTGCGATCGGCCGACGCGGCGGACCTCGAGGAGAGCCTCGAGAAAGCGGAGATGTGGATGGAACGTACCATCTCCACTACGAAGCGGTTGACGGTGGACCTGAGTCCGCCCATTCTGGAAGGGGAAGGACTGGTAGATGCGCTGCGCTGGCTTGAGAAGCAGATGATGGAGCTGCATGGTCTGAACGTACAGATCGAAGCCGAGCACAACTGGCACATTCCCGACGAGGATCTTCGCGTCCTGCTCTTCCAGGTGGTTCGAGAGCTGCTGTTTAACGTGACGAAGCACTCGGGCGCGGAGCGTGCGGTCATCAGACTTGTGGAGGAGGAGGGGCGGCTCGTCATCCACGTCGTCGACGGAGGGAGAGGATTCGACGTGGACGCCGTTCAAGGCGGTGAGGAGAGCGCGACCGGCTTCGGCCTGTTTCGTGCTCAGGAGCGTCTCCAGCTGCTGGGCGGACATCTCGAGGTTCGTTCTCAGCCCGACAAAGGCACGCACATCGAGGTGTACACACCGATCGCGCGAGAGAGCTATGGGAGTCGAAGCGGCTGAATTCCGATTCGGCGCGGTGCTGCGTTCCGGCAACCACGTGCGTACTCGATGGAATGACGTCCAGGCAGGCTTGCGGAGGATTCATGGTTCGCATCTTCATCGTTGAGGACCACGTTATTATGCGTGAGATGCTTCGGGAGCTGCTCGACATGGAGCAGGACCTGATCGTGTGCGGCGAGGCGCAGGACGCTGAAGGGGCGCTCCAGGAGATCGATCGAAGCGATCCGGATCTCGCGCTCATCGACGTCGCCCTGCCCGGCATGAGCGGCATCGAACTGGCGGAGCGGCTGACGGCGCGGCACCCCGAGGTGGTTCTGATGATGCTGACGGCACACGGCGAGCCGTCGTACGTGAACAAGGCGTTCCAGGCCGGGGCCCGCGGATACGTGCTCAAGAACGAAGCCCATATCGTGCCGTCGATCATCCGGCGCGTGCTCGCCGGAGAGAAGTACCTCAGCGCGGATCTGACGTGATGGCGACGCGTCGACCTCAGGTTACCGAGCTTCTGCGCGCGTGTCTTCCGGCGCAGCTGCTGAGTGGCGAGGGCCTGCTGGTGCGCGCGTGTCTTGCCGGACGGAGCCTTCGCATGCAGAGTGGGTAGAACAAAATTATGGAGCGGGAAGCTTTTCAGATTCTGGTAGTCGACGACGAGCCGGTGACGCGCGTCCGCGTCCGCAGCGCGCTCGAAGAGTTCGGCTACAGCGACGTTCGAGAGGCTGCCGATGGCCTGGAAGCGCAGGCCGTCCTCGAAAAGCATCCCGATGTCGACCTCGTCATTACCGACATCCTGATGCCTGGACTCGACGGCATCGAGCTGCTGCAGTGGGGCCGCGAGCACGTACCGTCTCCGGAATGGATTCTGCTCTCCGGCGTCGACACGTTCGATGCGGCGGTGGAAGCCATTCGGGTAGGCGCTTTCGACTTTCTGGCCAAGCCGCCGGGGACGGAACAGCTCGAGGTCTCGGTGCGCAACGCGCTCGAACAGCGCCGCCTGATCAAAGAACGGGATCGTCTCTACGGCGAGCTGGAGGAGACGAACAAACAGCTCCTGGCGAAGGTGCGGCAGCTGGAAGACAAGTCCGAGCTTCTGCGCCGCGATCTCGAGCGGGCCGAAATCATCCAGCGAGCCTTGCTTCCGACGGCGCCGCCTCAGATCGAGCGCTACTGCATCCATGCGCTTTACCGCCCGGGGCACTACGTCGGCGGAGATCTCTACGACGTCAAGCGGCTCGACGACCGGAACGTGGCCTTCTACGTGGCGGACGCCACCGGACACGGCGTCACGGCGGCCATGCTTTCCGTCCTGTTCAAGCAGCGCTTCCTCATCGTCGAGGAAGACACCGGGAAGCCGCTCTCGCCGGCCGTCGCTCTGGAGAAGGCCAACCGTGCGCTGCTGGAGGCCGTCGATGCGCCCGGGCTCTTTCTGACGGTGACCTATGGACTCCTCGATACGAGCGACGGGCACCTCCGTCTGGCCTCGGCTGGGCACCCGCCCGTTCTCTACGTCCGGGCCGACGGCGGCAGCACGTTCATCGAGCGAACGGGCCCGGCACTCGGCCTCACGGCCGATGCGCATTATGACGAAGCATCTCTTACGCTTCGCGTCGACGATCGCCTGCTACTTTATACGGACGGATTGACCGACTCGGGCATGGCCCCGGAACGGATGCGGGAGCTGCTGAATGACGACGATGCCGATCCCCACGAGCTTCTCGTTCGGTTCGTGGGCGAGGGGCAGGAGGATGCGCCCGGCGCAAACGGAGAGGATCGTGACGACGTGACGCTGCTGCTGCTGGACGTACATGCCGGGCCGTCCGAATTCGACAACGGCGTAGAACGCGGCGAGCGAGAGCGGCGCCAGGTCGCTACGCCTCGGTCGGACGTCGTGTTCTATGGGGATGGCAAGGAGGCCGCCTACCTGACCGTCCGCGGACGTGCGATCTGGACGCACGCCGACGCCGTCTACGAGGCGGCCGGGGGAATCCTCGAAACCGGACGATCGCTGGTTGTCGACCTGTCCGAGTGTGAATATATGGACAGCACGTGTCTCGGTACGATCCACGAGCTGGTCACCGAACGTGACGTGCGCCTCCAGGGCGTGAGGACCGCCGTGCGTGATTTATTCGAAGAACTGAGCATGGAGCAGGTCCTGTCGAGCATTCAGGAGAAGGAAGAGCTCCCGGACATGCATCCGCTGGCCGCGACGGCCGAGGGCGATACGTCGAGTCCGCTTCGCATTCTCCGTGCACACGAGGCTCTGGCCGAGCTCAGCACGCGCAATCGCGAGAAGTTTCAGCAGGTCGTCGATGCATTGCGCACCGAGCTGGAGGAAGATCGGGAGCACTGACCGGCGGTGCAGGACACCCTTAGATGAGGCGGCGTCGTCCGCCTACGCATCGACGATTCGAAGGAGGTCCGATTCGAGCTGCTGAACCGCCCGCTCGAACGCCTCGAACGTCTCGTCGATTCCCTCCCAGGCCCCGTCGCGGCCCCCGTGTTCCAGCGCCCGGGCCAGCTCGAAGGTCCGGCCTGTGGTGAAATTACCGACCGCTCCTTTCAGCTTGTGCGCCGCGGCCTCCACGACGCCGGTATTCCGTTCCCCGATGCCGCAGCGCAAGTCTTCCAGCATATCCGGATACGTCTCGAGGAAGACGTTCGCGACGGACTGCATGATGCTCTCTTTACCGTTGAACCGGGCTACGACCTCGTCTTTGGTAAGCCGGTCGGCCTCCGCTGATGCTTCCTTCTCGTCTACGGTCGATTTCACGTCGCTCGCCTCGCTCGGGTCGCGCCTGCCCGTTTCGCCGGGATTGGCCGCCGGGGTTTCGGCTTCGGACTCGGATCGGCGGCCCCGCGACCTGCCATTTTGTACGGATGTGCCCTCCACGGCGTCGTACAACTCCTCCGCGCGGAGCGGCTTGGCAATGTAATCGTCCATTCCTGCCTCGAGGCAGCGCTCGCGGTCGCCTTGCATGGCATGGGCGGTCATGGCAATAATTCGAATGTGGTCACCCGTTCCGCGCTCCTTCTCCCGAATCGCGGCGGTGGCTTCAAAGCCGTCCATCTCCGGCATTTGCACGTCCATCAACACGAGATCGAAGGAGTTCCGTTCGAGCGCCGCTAACGCCTCGACACCATTGTTGGCGATGTCGACGGTGTGGCCGCGCTGGGTCAGCAGTCCGGTGGCCACCTGTTGATTGACCGGACCGTCTTCTACGAGCAGGATGTGCCGCGCTTCGACCTCTCCGGACGGTGCGGGCCGCCGCCTGTCGGGTTCCTCGCGACCCGCATGAAGCTCGGCGGTGATCGCGTCGAGCAGATCCGACTGTTTGACGGGCTTGAGGAGGTAGCGATCGATGCCGATTTCCCGGCCGCGCGCCGCGCCGCCGGCGCGCACGGCCGAGGAGAGCATGATGAGCACGGGCCGACCCAGCTGCTCGGACCCGTGTCTGATCCGAGTCGCCACCTCGAAGCCGTCCATCCCCGGCATCTCGAAATCGAGCAGTACGAGCGGATACGGCCTTCCGGCGTCCGCGGCAGCCCGGATCTCCTCGAGGGCCGCCGGCCCCCGGTCAACCGCCGTCGGCTCCATCCGCCAGTTCGCAAGCATCTCTTCGAGAATCCGGCGGTTCGTCTCATTGTCGTCTACGATGAGCACGGGCATGCCGTGCAGGGAAGGCGGTGCCGGCTTCGGCCTGGGCCGAGCCCCTTTCTGCACGCCGAAGACCGCCGTAAAGTGGAAGGTGCTACCTACCCCTTTCTCACTTTCCACACCGATCTCTCCGCCCATCATGTTCGCCAGCTGGGCTGATATGGCCAGTCCCAGGCCGGTGCCTCCGAATCGGCGCGACGTGGAGGCGTCGGCCTGGCTGAACGCCTTGAAGAGGCGGGCCTGATCTTCTCGTGCGATGCCGACGCCGGTGTCTTTGACGAGAAATCGAACGCAAACCTTGTCCACAGTAAGCCACTCGATTTCCGCGTCCACGTGGACCTCGCCTTCTTCGGTGAACTTGATCGCATTCCCGACGAGGTTCACGACGATCTGGCGGAACCGACCCGGATCGCCGACGAGCGCCTCGGGCATTTCCGGCGGCATGTGATAGGTCAGCTCAAGATTCTTCTCGGCGGCTCGCATCGCGAGGGCCTGCAGCGTGTCGCCGAGCACGTCGTGCAAGCCGAAGTCGACCGAGTCGAGCTGGAGCTTCCTTGCTTCGATCTTGGAGAAATCGAGGATATCGTTGAGCAGGCGCAGCAGCGCGTCTGCCGATTGCTCGACCAGGTGGACGTACTCGCGCTGCTGGTCGGTGAGGTCCGTACTAAGAAGGAGCTCGGTCATTCCGATGACGCCGTTCATCGGTGTTCGGATCTCGTGGCTCATGTTCGCCAGAAACTCACTCTTGGCCCGGTTCGCTTCTTCGGCCTCTTCCTTCGCCTGACGGAGCTCCTGCTCGGACTTGCGGAGTTCTCGGGACTGCTTCCGAAGTGTGGCGGCGGACTGCTTCCGCTCTACATCGAGCCGGGCGATCACTCGTGCGTTCCACCAGATCAGTGTGACCAAAATGACGATGTTGCCGAGCACGAATAGAGAGAGACCGAACTCGAAACCAAACAGGCCTGCGTCGGCGCCGCGGAGCTGGATCCAGCCGAGCACGAGCGGAATCAGAAGCACGGGAGGTAGAAGGCGGCGGGCCAGCACTCCTCCGGCGGTATCGCTGATCAACGTGGCCAGAGGCTCTCGGTCCAGTCGCGCACAGAAGGTGCCGCCGCACAGGATCCCGAACGCCACGGCCGTATTGAGCGCCATCGGGATGTAGCCGGAGACGCCGTAGAGGGCGGCGGTGCCGTAGGTGTATCCGACGATGGAGAAGAGCGAGAGCAGGGCGGCCGTTACGATGAACAGATGGGCGAGCCAGTACCGGCCGTGCACCTTCAGGTCCATCGTAGACAGGCCGAGACCGATGAACAAAAACGTCAGAGCCGTGTTCGGCGCCATCACATTCCCATCCAGGCGCGCGGTGAAGAGCACCTCGTCCAGGTGGAGGTTCCAGCCGCCATAGTAGCCGATGAGGCGCCCCGCGCCGACGACGGCCACGATAAGTGCCAGTCCGACTCCGACGGCGTGGCGGCGGCTGGATCGGCTCGCCGGCTCCAGCAGCCAGAGTGCACCGGCAGCGATCATGAAGGCGACGGCCGTGAGCGGGTTCATGGCCACGCGGGCCGGATGCATCAGGCTCTTCAACAACTCGAGATCCAGCTGCCAGCCGACCAGAACGAGGAGGGCCACAGCGATCACGGCGGCGGAGGCGAGCTTGGCGGCCGGCTCGAGCAGCCGGGGGGTACGGGGATCCGCGTGCATATTCACGGCAGGACGCCTTCTGGGAATGTGCCGCCGGCCGGCACATACCGGCGGTCACCCATTTAACAAGACTTGTCGCCTTAGGTTTGGATGTTTCCCGTCGCGGGCGGGTTCGATCCGCGTCGCACAGAACTCGTTCGCTCAAGTCAGTGCGATGGCTACCCTGAAGTGCAAGGAGAGCGGAGAGGCGGCAATTCTTGTTTCGAACGGTGGTTGCAGTTGATGCCACCGGTTGCCGGGGACCAGCGCTCCGGCGCCTGCTCCGGTGCGGCATGATCACCACCCGGCGACGCATTCGCGTTGCTTCTTCCGGGATCGTCTTCGAGTGTGCATGCCGGTCCGATCTTTCCGGCGACCGAACATGATCCTGCACCGGTTTCGGTCGTTCCAAACTGGAAATCCCCACAGAGAGGCGGACGCTTTCTCATCGGTTGCCGAACAGCCCTTATGTTAGTCTTCG
>CAZXHQ010000022.1:0-6582 GCA_964640145.1 uncultured Rhodothermales bacterium
ACGTAGGAAGTGCTGAAGAAACCGAGCACGACCAACGGCACGCCTCATGAGCGCATCCCGAACCGTCGTCGTCTGCGATCGGGGCCGGATGCAATACGAGCCCGCGTGGGATTTGCAGCGACGCCTGCAGGCCCGGCTCATTGCCGCGAAGCGGCGTAAGCCCGCCGAGATCGTCCCGCACGTGCTCCTGTTCGTGGAGCATCCCCCCGTCTACACGCTCGGCAAGAGCGGCGATGCCGAGCATCTGCTGGCATCGGACGAGCTCCTCCGGCAGCGGGGTGCGACGTTCGTCAAGATCGACCGGGGGGGAGACATCACCTATCACGGTCCGGGACAGATCGTCGGCTACCCGATTCTCGACCTGGACCGGTTCTTCCGGGACGTGCACCGGTATCTCCGCGAGCTCGAAGAGATGATCATGCGCACCTGCGCAGGATATGGGGTCATGGGGGCACGCAGCGACGGCCGGACCGGCGTCTGGATCGGCCCGGACGGCCGCGGATCCGAGCGCAAAATCTGTGCGATGGGCATCCGCTGCAGCCGCTGGGTGACGATGCACGGCTTCGCAATGAACGTGAATACGGACCTATCCTATTTCTCTCACATCGTCCCCTGCGGCATCTCCGACCGGGGCGTGACGTCGCTGGCGGAGGAGCTCGGACGCAGGATCGATCCGGAGGCCGTCAGGCAGCGAATCATCCATCATTTCGCCGAGCTGTTCGACGCCGAGGTGTCCCGTCTGAGCGGCCCCGCCGCTACGGAATTCCTGGACGCCTTTCTAACGGCCGAGCCGAGCTGAGCCCAAGCCCGCCGTGAATTTCTCCCTCGCCGCACGCGGGGATGCGCCCGCCGGCCGCCGCCTGAGCACGGGATCATATAAGCGCGAGGGGACTTACACTAAACCGCGTACAAATCGACTAACGTTGCGACGACTACATGGCTACGATGAAACCTTTCAACATGGAGCACTTCACCCGTCGGCTCATCGCCGAGACGCTCTTTTACGACGAAGAATACGGGGCCATAGGGAGCCTCAGCCTGGTCGACGCCGCCTCGGAAAAGGAACGATTCATCGCGTCATTCATGCCGGAGGACGGCTCTTTCGTCATCGAGGAGGCGACGGAGTGGGAGGAGGGCCTGGATGAGGACGAAACGATCGGCTACGCGCTCGCCGTCGACAGCAAGGAACACGCGGCCTTCGAAACGCCTGACGAAGCCGCCGACACCATCCTCGGTCTGGCCACGCAGTACAACCTCATGCCGAGCATAACGCTTCTCTTCGAGGAGGACGAGATCGCCTGACACCTTCAACTGCTGAAAGCCGCCCACACCAGGAGCGACCAACCGGCGATGAACGCGACGCCGCCGAAGGGCGTGACCGCCCCGAGCCATGGCGTGTCGGTGAGCACGAGGGCGTAGAGGCTGCCGGAGAACAGCACCATGCCGGTCAAGAAAAGGTAGCCTGCCCAGTGCGTCTGCCATACGGGCCACTCACGGACCGCCCATGCCAGCACGAGCAGCGCGAGGGCGTGGTACATCTGGTAGCGCGCGCCGGTCTCGAATGCGTCGATGCGCTCCGGCACCACGCGTCCCTCGAGCGTATGCGCTGCGAAGGCCCCCAATATCACGGCGAGTCCCGCCGTCGCGGCACCCGTTATCAGAAAAAAACGGCTCATACGGAAGCGTACATTTTAGGGTTGAAGGTTGAAGGTTAAAGGTTGAAAGTTGGGGTTGAACGCGCTTTCGATGTGGGCATATCGAAAAGGAACGAGAAACTTTCAACCTTTAACCTTCAACCTTCAACCGAATAGCCCGTGCCGCGCACGGTGAACGTATACACGCGATTGTTGAGCTTGAGCGTGTAGGACCCCGGCGGGTAGAGGCCCTCGAGCGTCACGTAGAACCGGAACGGCCGAACGACCATCGCGCACACCGCCCCCTGCGGCCTTCGCATTTCTAGACGCATCCTGACGATGTGCCCGGCTCGTTCCTGCTTGAGATCGTGCAGCTCCGAGCAGGCATCCGGCAGCGATCCTTTGATGACCGTCTCGACCGGTACCGCTCCATTCTCGGCGAGGTCGGACTCGACGGACGCCGGTCGAAAATGTACCGAGTCCAGAACGGCCGGATAGTAGAAGAACTCCACGTCGGCCGCCGGCGGCGCCACCTCCAGCGTGCGCCGGCCTTCCGGCCCCCTGTCATCGTATCGGTGCCCGTAGTGCTCGTCGGGCGCCACCTCTGCTTCCCTGGACCCCGCACAGGAGGCGAGAAGCAGCACGCCCAGGATCGCGGCGGGACGCGTCACCGCTCGCCTCCCGCCTTTCGCGGGGTCGACGCGCCCTCCCGGGCCGCTGCCTGCAGCAGCTCCACGTCCGTCGACGCCCCGTCTTCGGCCACCTGCTCGCCGGGAGCGTCGCCCCAGAGCCGCTCCAGGTTGTAGAAGTCGCGTTTCTCGGAATGGAAGATATGCACCACGACGTCGACGTAATCGAGCAGGACCCACTGCCAGTTGTTCGTGCCCTCGGTGTGCCAGGGGCGCTCGGCGCACTGCTCTCGGATACGCTCCCGGATCGCATCAGCGACGGCTTTGATTTGCAGATCGGAGTCCCCCGTCCCGATGACGAAATAATCCGCAACGCCGCTGACCTTCCGCATATCCATCACCGTCACGTCGCGCGCCTTCTTCTCGAGCATCGCGTCGACGGCGTGGGCCGCAAGAACGTGGGCCGGGTTAGGAGTCGATCTCTGTCTGGCTTTCTTTGTCGTGGATATCTCCTTCTCCAGTGAGCTCATATAAGCTGTAGGTTGTCCCTAATAGCGACGAATATGACGATGCCGACGCGCCCGTTTCGGCCTCTCCAATGACGTCTTATTTCACGCGCGAACGGCGCCGAAGTTACCTTTTCGGACGACCGGGACATCGACGAAATGCCACCTATTCGTCGAAGGGCCGCAGACCATCGTAGTCGCGTCCGATGACCACGGACGCATCGAGGTAATACTCCGGGCGGATGTCTTGCTCGACGCGATCTTCCGGGATGCCCAGCACGGCCGCCACCTTGCGCGCGGACGCCAGGTCGCCCACCCGGTCGATCACTTTCGAGTTGACCACGTCGAACGACTCGTAGTCGCCCACCTCTACGACGTCGAACCCGTGGTCGCGCAGAAACAGCGTCGTCCGCGCCGCCAGGCCGGAAACGCCGCACCCGTTGCGCACTTCGACCTGGATGATCTCGCCGACGAGCGGGCCGCCGTCGTCTTCGCGAAGGGGATCCACCCGAGGCGCCGTGACCCGCGTCACCAGACTGTAGGCCAGGACGATCGCCAGGGTGCCGAGCACGAGAATGGCCGCGTTCGTCGATAAGCTGGCTGCCTTCGAGCGACGCCTTCCCATAGCTAGCAGGGCCGTCCGGAACGTGCGGCTCTCCAAAATAGAAAGCGCGGCATCCCGACTCGTCGGCACGCCGCGCTGGATGTTCTCTCGTGCCGCTTCACTCAGCGAAGACCCTCATTCCAGAAAAGGTCGTCCGCTCTGCTGGTGCCGATGCGTGCGTGCATCTGGCTGCCGTAATGATGACCGTAGGCGTGCCGATTCATATATCCGTATGGATTCATGTAGTTGCCATACGGGCTCTGGCGAACCTGCAGATGCAGCTGAACGTTCTCCGAAGGCCGGTAGGCCACCTCCGCGTTGCGAAGAAAGAGCTGTCCTTGATCCGATCCTCCGCTGAATGCGCTCATCTGACCGAACGGGGAGAACGCGTAGGCCATGTCGACCCGCGCGGCCAGCTTGCTGTTAAACTGGAAGCGCATCGTATTCGTGTACATCCCCAGCGAGGAAGAACTGCCGCCGAACGAACCGAAAGACATCTCGTAGGAATGGCTCATCCGGAAGTGCTGGGGGCTGAAGAGCTGGTTCAGGGAAAAAGCCGTACCCTCCTGTCCATACAGCTGCGTTCGGGCGTCCTGGTTTTGCACGTTGGCTCGAAGCTGCGCCTGCGCCGGGACGGCGACCCCCAGAAGAACGATCAGGCAGAGAAGGGACACTAGATTCCGCATAGGATTTCCGTAGAAATGTTTGCGCTAAAACAACACCCGTCTACCATGGGCAGTATAGAACGTGGGCGGGCGTTTGTCAATAACCAAATCTCTCCCCGAAAGTTCTGCCCGGCCGTTATTTCGCCGGAAGCGCCGGCCCTTAACCACCGGCAAAATAAGAAGTTCAATCGACACCTTACGCGGAGCGCCCATGCAGGCTGCGAATCCACCGGTCATACTGGGAATTGAGAGTTCGTGCGACGACACGGCGGCGGCCGTCGTCGCGGGCGGACGCCTGCGATCCACCGTGGTGTCGTCGCAGCGGATACATACCACCTTCGGCGGCGTCGTGCCCGAACTGGCCTCCCGGGCCCACCAGCAGCTCGTCGTGCCCGTCGTTCGGGCCGCGCTCGACGAGGCCGGCGTGGGGCCGTCGGATCTGGACGCCGTGGCGGTGACCTATGGTCCCGGCCTCGCGGGCTCCCTCCTCGTGGGGCTCAGCTTCGCGAAGGCGTATGCGTTCGGTCTCGGCCTCCCGCTGGTGGGCGTCAATCATCTGGAGGGCCACATGTATTCGGTCTTCTTGAACGGTACGCCGCCCGCTTTCCCCTACGTTTGCCTGATCGTCTCCGGCGGCCACACCGAGCTCGTCGTCGTCGAGCACGATTTCGTCCACGACGTCCTCGGAACCACGCGCGACGACGCTGCCGGCGAGGCCTTCGACAAGGTCGCCAAGCTCCTCGGCCTGGGCTATCCGGGCGGACCCGCCATCGACCGCCTGGCGCGCGCTGGCGATCCGTCTTTTCACGACTTTCCTCGGTCGCGCCCGGGCGGCTACGACTTCTCCTTCAGCGGCCTCAAGACGTCCGTACTCTATTTCCTGAACGCCTTCGACGACGGCCGTCGCGCCGCCCTGCTGCGGGATCACCTCTCGGATCTGTGCGCGTCGTTTCAGCAGGCCGTGGTGGACGTGCTCGTCGACGCCCTGGCGCGAGCCCTCGACGAGACCGGCATCGAGCACGTCGCCATCGTGGGGGGCGTCTCTGCCAATTCCGGCCTCCGGCGAGCCGCGGAGGAGCTCGCGGCCAGGACGGGCACGTCGCTGCACATACCGGCGCCGGAATTCTGCGTCGACAACGGGGCGATGATCGCCATGACGGGACACTTCAAGCTCGAGGCCGGCCATACGAGCCCGCTCACGCTTACGGCGCAGCCGAGCCTGCGCCTCCGATAAGCCTGCGCCTCCGATAGACGCCTCGTGCGATTTGAGCGCTCGAAGCCTCCGGGCCGCTCATGCGAGGTGACGCGCGGGAATACGCAGATATTTTGTTTATTCACGGACACTTCGCCGGTCCTGCTGGAGGTACGTCCTTAATTCTGACCATCGCACTCCTATGTCTCCGAGCTCGAAGCAGCCCCCCATGTTGATTGAGGCCGTTCAGGATCTGATCAAGCAATTCGGAGCCGAGACGCCGGAGGTCCCGGAACACCCCAGTCCGGAAGACATGGACCCGTGGCGCGACCGGATCGACGTGTTGGACAAAGCCATGCTGCAGATCATGAACGAGCGCGTAAAATGCGCGAACGTGATCGGTGCCATCAAGAAGAAGCTGGGGCTGCCGGTGTACGTGCCGAGCCGGGAGGAGGAGGTCATCCGCAACGTGCTCGGCGGCAACGAAGGGCCGCTCTCCGACGCCGCCGTCCGGCGTCTCTTCGAGCGGGTGATCGACGAAACGCGGTCGCTCGAGCGGCATAGATACCAGGATTCCGACCAAGAGTAATCCGTCCGTATGCGAAAGAAGCTTATCCTTGCCGCCGCGGCCGTGGCTGCCGCCGCCCTCATCGCCGGCGGATTCCTCGCATGGGTGGTCTTCGGGCCCAACACCCCCGTCTTCACCGGCGATCGCAGCGTCAAGATTCCGCCCGGCTCGAGCTTCAACGAGGCCGTAGACTCGCTCGACGCGAGCGGCGTGCTACAGTGGGATGCATCCTTCCGGTTCATGGCCCGCGCCACCGGCTGGGGCGATCAGGTCAAGGCCGGCCACTACGTCTTCGGCGCCGGAGCCTCGAACTACGACATGTTGAGCAAGCTCAGGCGCGGCCTCCAGGAGCCCGTGCACGTGATCATTCCCCCGGGAACGCGGCGGGAAGTGGTCGCCGCCGTAGCCGGGCGCGACATGTACTTCAGCGCGTCGGAGTTCGACAGCGTTCTGACCGCTGCGGCGTTCGCCGAGTCGCTCGGCACCGATACGTCGGCGCTCTTCGGCTACATGCTGCCCGACACGTACTATTTCTACTGGCTTACGAGCGCCGAGCATACCGTCTCGAAGATTAAAGAGGCGTTCGACGGGTTCTTCGAACGGGAGCTTCGCAGCGATGCCGACCGTCTGGGGCTCTCGAAACAGGACGTGGCGACGCTGGCCAGTATCATCGAGTGGGAAACCGCCAACACCGACGAGAAGCCGATGGTCGCGGGCGTCTACCACAACCGGCTTCGCATCGGGATGAAGCTCGATGCCGACCCGACGGTCCAGTACGTCGTCA